>NZ_JAWLJU010000001.1:600000-812891 GCF_037120705.1 Pseudoalteromonas sp. UG3-2
AAACGCCAATGCCATAAAGCAAACCAAAGGCAGTTTTGAAGACAAGTTTCGCCAACTCGACGAGACGCTACCTACCGCCAACGTCTATCGCAGTGCCGCAGGAGCCCCTGGGGAGCGCTATTGGCAACAACAAGTAGATTATGACATTGATGTCATGCTGGACGAACAAGCGCGTCGTTTGAGCGCCAGCCAAACTATCCGTTACCAAAATAATTCTCCCCATCAATTAAAATATTTATGGCTACAACTGGACCAGAATATCTTCAAATCGGATTCCATGGCCGAGCGCAGCGCTACTTTTGGGAATGAATTACAGAGTAATCCTATCGCGAAGCCGGCAAAAATTTCCCTCAATCAGCTGCGTCGCCAGCAATTTATGGCCGACAACGAACTGGGTTTTGTGATCAGTAATGTCACCGACAGCAATGGCCAAGAATTAAAAGTGACTATCGTTGATACCATGATGCGGGTCGATTTAAACCAACCACTGGCAAGCAATGAAGCGACCGAGTTTTCGCTCGACTTTGCCTTTAATATTGTTGAAGAAGATGCTGTGGGCGCACGCTCGGGATATGAGCACTTTGAAAAAGATGGCAATGATATTTTCTTGCTGGCGCAATGGTTTCCACGCTTAACTGCTTATACCGACTATGAAGCTTGGACCAATAAAGCCTTTTTAGGCAGTGGCGAGTTTACCCTCGAATTTGGTGACTACGACGTTGAGATCACCGTCCCGGCAGATCATATTGTGTCAGCCACCGGTGAGTTAGCCAACCCCAGTTCAGTGCTCACTAAGACACAGCAAGCACGTTTAGAACAAGCAAAAACAGCCAAGCGCCCGGTTTTCGTTGTCACCGAAGAAGAAGCGTTAGAGAAAGAAAAATCACACAGCAAAGACACCAAAACCTGGCACTTTAAAGCGCAGAATGTCCGCGACTTTGCTTGGGCCTCATCACGTAAATTTATGTGGGATGCCAAAGGTTACCAGCAAGGCGGGGATGAGCAGCCCTTGGTGATGGCAATGTCGTTTTATCCTAAAGAGGGCGGCGACCTTTGGAAAAAGTATTCCACTGAGTCAGTGATCCATACCATGGAAGTCTACTCACGATTTTCATTTGATTACCCATATCCCACCGCACAATCGGTCAATGGCCCAGTAGGGGGAATGGAGTATCCGATGATCACCTTTAATGGTCCGCGCACCAAGTTGCAAGAGGATGGTACCAGAACCTACTCCTTAGCAGAAAAGCGCTTTTTAATTGGGGTGGTTATTCATGAAATCGGCCACATTTACTTTCCTATGATTGTCAACTCCGACGAGCGCCAGTGGACTTGGATGGACGAGGGCTTAAACAGCTTTTTAGATGGCGTGGCTGGGCGTGAATGGGATCCTACCATCCCGTGGGGCGTTGAACCACGAGATATTGCCGCTTATATGAAGTCGGAGCATCAAACCCCAATTATGACGCAATCTGACAGCGTGCTAAGACTGGGGCCAAATGCCTACACTAAGCCTGCAGCGGCACTGAATATTTTACGCGAAGTGATTCTCGGACGAGAGCTATTTGATTTTGCCTTTAAAGAGTATGCTCAGCGCTGGAAATACAAACGTCCCACTCCAGCAGATTTTTTCAGAACCATGGAGGAAGCGTCTGGGGTTGATTTAGACTGGTTTTGGCGCGGCTGGTTTTACAGCACCGACCACGTTGATATTTCACTGGATAAAATTTACCAGCTGAGAATTGATACCAAAAATCCCGACATTGATTATGGTCGCTTACGCGAATTTGAAAAAAACAAGCCCATGTCCTTGTTTGTTAAGCGTAACCGTGAAGAGGGTAGGGCACTGTGGGTTGACAAGAATCAAGATATCCAAGATTTCTACGACCAAAACGACCAATTTACGGTGACCAATAAAGAGCGCAACGAGTATCAGGAATTCCTCGACAAATTAAAACCTTGGGAAAAGCGCACGCTGGAACGTGCGGTGGCCGAGGACAACAACTACTATGTTATGGAATTTAGTAATCTTGGCGGCCTGGTTATGCCTATTTTGTTAGAGTTAACCTATCAAGATGGCAGCAAGGAAGAACGCATGATCCCAGCGGAAATTTGGCGTAAAAATGCTCGCCATGTCAGCAAGTTGATCATTACAGACAAAGACAAGCCACTGGCTTCTGTTAGTGTAGATCCGCGCTGGGAAACGGCTGACGTTGATATTGAAAATAACCACTATCCCAGACGGATCATTGAATCACGTTTAGAAGTGTTTAAGAGAAAGAAACGCGACGGCAAAGTACATCGCGATATTATGCAAGACAGCAAAACCCAGATAAAAACCGATAAAGAGCAAGAGGAAGACTAATGAAAGCTTGGCTTATCGCCATTGTGGTGGTGCTCATAGCGCCACCGAGCTTTGCGCATCAGCTTAAAGCCGCGATCACTACGGTGCTATTCAATAAGCGCACCGGCAACATCGAGATCATGCACCGCTTCCATTTGCATGATACCGAGCATGCCGTAGAAGGGATTTTTGATGATCACGCTGATTTATTTAACAGTGCGGAAGATCGTGCTCGATTCGCTCAATACGTTGACGAGCGCGTAGCTATGCGCATTTCTCCTGCTCAGCCGCTGCCACTCGAACTCGTTGGAGCCGAAATTGATGGTCGATTTTTTTGGGTGTATCAGCAAACCCCCATTCCCAAACAGTTTGATACACTGGAAATGCAGCACGGTGTGTTGCGTGATATTTGGCCACAACAAGTTAATCTGGTTAACTTTGAAGGGTTAGGCAAAGTCAAAAGCTTGAACTTTAACGGTGATGATAACTGGCTTAGCGCCTCTTTCTAAATCATTTAGCCCGCCACAGTGCTGAGCGGGTCCGTCCCACCTTAATAAACTAGCAACAAACATAGCAAACCGCCCTTTCGTGAACTAGAGTTAGAACAATGCGTTGTGTTGCCGTGAATAAAATAGGTAGGGAGAAAGGAATGAATACCTTCTATTTACTGACGTTCTATGTCGCAGCTTGGTTGTTTTGTACACCTCTGCTTGCTACCGATATCGTTCGCTACAATATCTCTCAACAATATAATGATCCCAAACAAGATTATTATATCGCTTTGCTACGTATGGCACTTAATAAAAGCAGAGAACGCTACGGACCGTATCAGCTATTTGAAAACTCCTTTGATCACACCCCACAAGGCAGAACTCTGGAACTTGTTGAGCGAGGTAAATTATTAGATGTGCATTGGAGCATGACCTCTAAACAGCGGGAAAAACAACTCGGAACCGTGTATGTGCCATTACTGAAAGGCATGATGGGCGCTAGGCTGCTTTTAGTACGAGAAGATACCCTAGACAAACTAGGGCTCATTAATTCTCCAGCACAGCTTACCGACTTCACCTTGGGCAGTGGCTCAGATTGGCCAGATACAGCAATATACGAAGCCAATGGCTTTGTGGTGACCACCAGCAATGCCAGTACATTACCTAAAATGTTTCAACAGCGTCGTTTTGACTTATTCCCACGAGCTCTTCATGAGCCATGGACCGAACTGAGTGGCTACCAAAAGGTCAGCGTAGGACCGAGATTTGCCTTGTGTTACCCCGCCGCCATGTACTTTTTTGTGACAAAACACAATACCCGATTAAAAGAGCGCCTCGAATATGGGCTCAATCAAGCCATAGACGATGGTTCGTTTGATCAGCTCTATTTTTCGCACCCCATTCCTAAAGCCGCCATAGAAAAAGCGCAATTTAGTTCGCGGGAGACACTTAAACTGCATAACCCCAACTTGACAAGACATACCCGAGATGTGCTTTATGATGAGCGCTATACTTGGCAGCCAATTCATCAGTGTATTGCGCCAAATTAATACGGCTCAACAAATACTTGAATAGTACGCTAAGGCCTTAGTAAAGTCATAGCACGAAAAGATCGGCTAAACACTGCATATATGGAATTACCTCCACACATCCCGCGTGCCAACAGCCCCTTAGGTCGAGCGATTGGACGATTGATGCTGAAGCTACTGGGCTGGAAGGTTCATGGTCAGTTTCCTAATAGGAGTAAGTTTGTCGCTGCTGTGGCACCGCATACCTCCAATTGGGACTTTTTTGTTGCCATCGCCGTTAAGCTCGCTTTAGATGTCGACATTCGCTTTCTGGGTAAGCACAGTATTTTTATTCCGCCTGTCAGTTGGTTGCTGCGTCACTGGGGTGGCATTGCGGTACGTAGAGACTCACCTCACGGTATGGTTGAGCAAGTCAGTCAGATTTTTGCTGAAAAGGATGCCCTGGTGCTTGGACTCGCACCGGAAGGCACCAGAAAATACACCCTTGAGTGGAAAAAGGGCTTTATTTATATCGCGCAAGCCGCCCAAGTCCCCATTGTGCCCATGGCCATCGACTACCGTAACAAGACCTTTATTATTATGCCGCCGCTACAACCGGATGCCGAAGCCGATGTCGATATGCTGCTTGCCAAAATAAAGTCTAGGTATAGCAAAACCATGGCAAAGTATCCCAACCAAGTCTCTGGAATGTAGCAACTTAAAAGCAACAGCACCTATCCGTTTGCAATGCAGCTTGGGGTTTCATTGCATTAGAACGAGTTAAAATCGAAAAGTGTAAATAATTGTTAATGAAACTTAACCATAGTTATCATGAAGATATTTCAATTTAATGAATTAAAATGAAAACATAAAGTTAAATTAAGGTTGCAATAAGTAATTACTTCTGAATATTATTTCAACATTGAAACATTGCTTTGATGATGAGATGAATGAATGCGTGTATTTATAGTAACCATACTCCTAACGCTAATTACGGCCGCTTTGTGGGCCTTAACGCAATACAGCACCACAACCCCAGCGGATGAAACCGTGACGGCTAAACCAAAGCCACAGCTTAGCGCTGACAAAGCAAAAATCACCACAACACCTGAGCCTAAGGTAACAAAAGAATTAGATAAAGGCGCTGAGCCGCGCTTGCCACTATCTGATTTTTATGCCGTTAATAAGCCCTCCACAAAGGCAAAACAAGTGTTGCAAGGGGCAAACGTATTACCTAAAGATCTCCATAATGAAGCCTACATTGAGTTTGACTTGGACTCGTTAAGAACACTTGAACCTGGCCAAAACTTCGAATTATTGATCCCACAAACACAAGCCTCATTTATTGCTGAAGTGACCGCAATCTCGGAGTCAGGCAATGGCGATAAAAGCATATTTGGCAAAGTCACTGGCGTTGATGGTCGTTTTCATACCACGGTCTTAACGGTTGGCGAGAATGCCGTTTATGGTCAGCTAACCGCCCCCAGTGGCAACTATGTGTTTGAATCTAAAGATCAGTATGGCTGGATAGCAGCCAAGCGCGACCTCTACCGCTCACACCAAGAAGAAGAAATGCATCCATCACACGCGAAGGAACACCATACAGGCGTGCAAGAAGATATCTTTAACCCAAAAAGTAACATTAACTAAAAGAAAGGAAGAAAAATGGAAACAACAGTAAAGGCACTATCGCTGGCAACAGCACTTACGTTATCGTCGGCGGCATCAGCGCAAACCATTGATATTGGTATTTTATATACCGATCAATCTGCCGCTGCAACAGCTAACATTAACACCAAGATAAACCAGCTGGTTTCATTCACCAATCAAGTGTATAGCCAAAACAACTTGAACCTTAATTTGCGCCTAGTAGGCACTCAAAACCTAGGTAATTACGACATTCGGCCGACAGGCGACTGGTTAAACAGCGTAACTGACAGCGGTTACTTAGCCAATTTACGTAATAACTGGGGTGCTGATATGATCGCAGTGATAGGCACTGCTGAGCGCACCGCTCGTGGAACAACCTGTGGTATCGCATGGGTGGGTCAAGGCAGCAGCGCTACGGGTAACCTAAACCCCAGTGCCTCTAGCCGTATGTACAGCATTACCGCTGTTGATTGCGGTGCTACCACATTCGTGCATGAGCTGGGCCATAACCAAGGGCTTACCCACTCACCAGCACAAGGTGATAGCAGTGGCGGTGTGTATGTGGATGGCATGGGCTATGGTGTATATAACCAGTTTGCTAGTATCATGGCTTATCCGCATGTGTACGGTAATGCCACTCAGTATGACTACTTCTCTAACCCAAACTGGTCGGTGAATGGCCTCGCTTATGGTGAATGGGGCAAAGCATTTGCTTGGAAAACAGTCGATGCGACCAAAGCGAGCATTGCTAACTTCAAATAAGCCTGTATTAACCCTTTAGGCAAAACACAAAAGCCCGTGAAAACGGGCTTTTGTGTTTCATATTGCAAGGCAGACTTATTGCTCCATCCATTTTTCAATTTCACGCTGCATAAAGTCACGGATCAAAGGCTGAGCTTGCTCATTAGGGTGTAAGTTATCGTCTTGCATTAAATCCGGTTTACCGGCGATTTCCAGCATAAAGTAAGGCATTAAGTAACTATCTGTGGCCTCTGTCACCGCCTTATAGCTGGCGGTAAACATTGACGTGTAACGTGGCCCAAGATTCGGTGGAATTTGGATCTCCATCACCGCCACTTTCGCCCCTGCTTGTTGGCTAGCACGAACCATCTCAGTTAAGTTCGAGCGCAGGCGCTTAACTGGAAAGCCGCGCAAACCATCATTGCCCCCGAGCTCAATTAACACATGGCTCGGTTGAATATCCTGAAGCTGTTGCGCTATCTTGGCAAGCGCGTTCCCAGTGGTTTGCCCGCTGACGCTGACATTGACGATTGCGATCGATTTTTGTTGCGAATCGTATTTATTTTGTAACAATTTTACCCAACCATCATCTTGTTTCATGCCATAGGCGGCGCTTAAGCTATCACCAACTATCATGAGTTTTTGCTTGGCATTTGCGCTCAAAGGCGTCATAAAGATAACAAGTATGAACAACAACTTTAGGAAATAGTACTTCATGTCAGTGCTTTCTCAGTTAAATATGATCCAAGTAAAGAGCCTAACCAAACAGGTCTCTACCGTCGAGGGTGAGCTCACTATCCTTAGTGATATCGATTTCACTGTCAAGTCGGGAGAGTCCGTTGCCATTGTCGGGGCCTCAGGTTCTGGTAAATCCACCTTACTCAGTTTGTTAGCGGGGCTCGATGTTGCCAGCCAAGGGGAAGTGTTTCTTGATGGCGATGCGCTACAGTCCATGAATGAAGAAGCCAGAGCGCAGCTACGTGCTGAAAAAGTCGGCTTTGTGTTTCAGTCTTTTATGCTAGTGCAAAGTTTAACTGCGTTAGAAAACGTGATGTTACCTGCTGAGTTGGCGGGAGACAAAGGGGCCAAACAACAAGCCACAGAATTACTCGAAAAAGTTGGCTTAGGGCATCGCTTAACGCATTACCCATCGCAGTTATCCGGTGGTGAGCAGCAGCGTGTTGCTATAGCCAGAGCCTTTGTTGGCAAACCAAAGATTTTGTTTGCCGATGAGCCATCGGCGAACTTAGACAGCAAAAATGGCCACCTAATTGAGAAGTTACTGTTCGAACTCAATAAAGAAAATGGCACCACCTTGGTGTTAGTCACCCACGATGAACAACTGGCACAACAGTGCGATCGCATCATTCACATTGAAGGTGGTAAGCTTGAAGTGATAAAGCAAGGAGCAGCAAAGAATGTGGTTTAAGTTAGCACTTACTCTATTCTCGCGAGAGCTGCGTAGAGGGGAGCTAACCATTATCCTTGCAGCTATCGCACTGGCGGTGTTAACGGTGTTTAGTTTATCGTCCATCACCGAGCGGATCCGCCTTAACATTGAACAAAAGTCGGCTGACTTTATTGCCGCCGACAGACGCCTATCCAGTAACCATGACTTCGACCCCAGCTTTGTCAGTACGGCCCAAGAATATGGCTTGAACACCGCCAAGCAAGTGTTTTTTGACTCTATGCTGTTCGCCAATGACGAGCTGGTACTGGGTTCAATTAAAGCCGTCTCAGAGTCATACCCACTAAGAGGGCAAGTGACCCTTAAAGATACCATTGACGGCTCAGAGTACTTAATACAAGGTGCACCTAAGCCAGGCCACGTGTGGCTTAGTGAAGGACTATTTTACTCCTTAGGGCTTGCCGTTGGTGACTCAGTGGAAATTGGGGCAGGGCGTTTTCAAGTCAGTAAAGTGCTAATTAACGAGCCCGATGCGCCGTTTTTCTCCCTCGCAGGAAATAAGCGAGTACTTATTAACTTTTCTGATATTCCCACTACCAAAGCCATACAACCAGGCAGTCGGGTGTTTTATCGCTTGCTGTTTTCAGGCTCTGAGACACAGCTAAGCGATTATTACGCTTGGCTAAAGCCACAATTAAAAAACAATCAGTCTTGGCAAGGCATTAAAGACCGGCAATCGCCGCTGGGCGAAAATCTAGCGCGCTCAGAGAGCTTTTTATTGTTAGCGGGCCTGTTCGGTATTATGTTGGCAGCGGTGGCCATGGCGGTATCAGCCAAACGCTACTGTGAGCGTCAATACGACCCTGTGGCGATGATGAAAACCCTTGGCGGCAGTCGTACTACCATCCGCCGTATTTACCTTTTACATTTAAGCTTAGTGACCGTGTTTTCGATGGTGATTGGTTTGGCCATTGGTTATGCGCTGCAAAGCGTAGGGGCTTCTTACCTTATCGCCTTTATGGATACCAGCTTACCTGTGGCAGGACCTCGTCCTTGGCTGCTGAGCATTGCCGTTGGTGTGGTGTGTGCAATGATGTTTTCATTAAAGCCACTGCTGGACTTATTTGATATTCCACCACTGCGGGTATTGCGCCGTAACCTTGGCGATAGCATTGCCATTAGCCGTATTCACATGGGGTTATCGGTGGCCACTATTTTTGCCTTAATGTGGCTATTCAGTCGTGACATTAAGATCACTGCGATTTTATTCTCTGCCACCGCCTTACTAATGGCGGTATTATTTGTGGTGTCGCGGTTGCTGTTTAAAGCGGGCCGCAGCCTGGGCCTAAGCCCAGGGTCAAGTTGGTCTTTGGCAATAGCAACCCTACAAAAGCGCGCCAATGCTAATGCCATTCAGCTGATCAGCTTTGCGCTGGCGATAAAGCTAATGCTGTTTTTGGTGGTACTGAAAAATGACATGATTTCCGACTGGCAAATGCAAGTTCCACCTGATGCCCCCAATGCTTTTTTCATTAATATTAATGAACGTGAAATTGCACCAATGGCAGCCCAATTTGAGCAAAACGCCATTCCCCATGAACACTTTTACCCTGTTTTTCGTGGCCGAGTTAATGCCTTAAACGGCGAAGAGTTTGCCCGCAGAGCCTCATTACAAGAAGGTGAGCAGCAAGACGAAGAAGCCAGAGAAGGAGTCGGTCGCGAGCTGAGCCTTACTTGGCTTAATGAGCTGCCTGAAGGCAATGAAATTGTTGCAGGGCAATGGTTTGATGGCACCGAGCAATTACAGGTGTCGGTTGCAGAAGGAGTCGCTGAAAGAGTCGGCATTGCGGTTGGCGATACCCTGAGCTTTTTGATTAACAACCAAACCATCGAGGCTGAGGTAAGCAGTATCCGTAGTGTAAACTGGGGCTCACTGAAACCCAACTTTGTGATGATTTTTAACGCTCAAATTGCTGGGCAATTTCCAGTAACCTACTTTACTGCAGCCAAGCTTGGTAGCGGAGACAATGAAACCATCAGCGCACTATTAAAGCAGTATCCAACCATTAGCATGATTGATATCCAAAGCCAGATAAAACAAGCCCAGTCGATGATTTCGCAAGTATCAATGGCAATCAGCTTTGTTTTAAGTATCGTGCTAATTAGTGGTTCTTTGGTGCTTATTTCACAAGTGCAAGCCAGCCTTGCTGAGCGGATGCAAGAAACGGTGATTTTACGGACTCTAGGTGCCAAAGGCCGACTGATTAAGCTCGCTACCTTATATGAGTTTTTGATGTTAGGAGCGTTAGCGGGACTGGTTGCAGCCATTGTTAGCGACATCACCTTATTTGTTATCCAAGTGCAAACCTTTGATGTGGCCGGAAGACTACACCCTTATATTTGGCTGTTAGGGCCGACTACTGGGGCACTGTTTGTGGCCGCAATTGGCTACTTTATGGTGGCTAAAACCATGCGCCAAAACACCCAAGGCTTGCTCCGAAAGCTTGCCTAACCAACCAAGGGCCTGACAGCTACACAGCCTGTCAGGCTCGACCTTCTCAGCGCCTTAGGCTGTGGTGATCTTTACAAACCCCAGCTACGTACCTATCTTTAATGAATAACTCAACACAGCGTTGCATGTTAAGGATACGACATGGATAGAATACCAGTGCAAGGTATTATTTTTGATCTCGATGGCACTCTTGTCACCTCAGAGCTCGACTTCTCATTGATAAGAGCACAAATAGGCTGCCCCAAGGATACCGATTTATTAAGCTTTATTGCCGATTTACCGTCCCCTTATATGCAAGAGGAGGCCATGAGCATTGTGCATCAACATGAGCTATCCGATGCCCAACATTGCAGCGTCATTCCCGGAGTACCAGAAACTTTAGCTCAACTTATTCATCATGGTGTGCCTTTGGCCGTGGTAACCAGAAACTTTACCAAGGCCGCTGAGCTAAAATTAAAAACCGCTGGCTTGCCCATACCGCTTCTGCTTACCAGAGACGACGCCCCAGCCAAACCCGATCCCAGCGCCTTGCTGCATGTTGCTCAGTCGTGGCAGGTCGCACCAAGCCAGTGTGTGTACGTTGGCGACTACTTGTACGACATTGAAGCGGCCAAAAACGCCCAAATGCGCTCTTGTTTATATGCTCCCGGAGTAATACCGCATTATGCCGACCAAGCGGATATGGTCATCGACCATTTTGAGCAGTTGATTTCAGCGCTTTGCCAGTTTGCACCGTCAAAGTCTAAAGACTATGCCTAGCAGGCGAAGCACTGGTCGATGTAATGCCCCTTTACAGCCAACCCCAGCGAGGTATTTTCGTTACAGTGACATGATAACAGTGACCGTTACCGAATAGCTGCTATTGGGTATAGCCCAAACCCAAATGTCTTGGTAAAATCTTGTGCAATCTTTTTAAAAACGAGAATTAAGATGGGTAGAGCATTTGAAGTCCGTAAAAACGCCATGGCAAAAACGGCGGCGGCAAAAACAAAAGTGAACTCCAAATACGGAAAAGAAATATACGTGGTGGCTAAAAACGGCGGCGCCGATCCAGACATCAATTTGTCATTACGTCGCCTTATTGATAAAGCGAAAAAAGATCAGGTTCCGGCTCACGTTATCGATAAAGCTATTGAAAAGGCCGCTGGCGGTGCAGGCGAAGATTACTCTCCTGCACGTTATGAGGGATATGGCCCAGGTAACAGCATGATTATCGTTGACTGCCTAACAGACAACATGAATCGTACCATTAAAGATGTACGCTTACCGTTTACCAAAACTGGTTCTAGCCTAGGTAGCCCAGGCTGTGTTGCACACATGTTCGACCACTTTGCTATTTTGGGCTTTGCTGGTGATGACGACGAGTCAGTTTTGGAAGCGCTAATGATGGCCGATGTTGACGTAACGGATGTCGAAGTAGAAGATGGCAAGGTATCGGTTTTTGCACCGCACACAGAATACTTCAAAGCCAAAACGGCACTCACAGAAGCGTTTGATGGCATTACTTTTGAAGTTGACGAAATTACTTGGGTACCACAAACCCACGTAGAAATTGACGACGAAGAAACCATCGAAGCGTTTGAAAAACTCATCAATATGCTTGAAGACGTTGATGACGTTCAAAACGTCTATCACAACGCCATTGTGACCAAGTAAATCACACTAAAATAGGCCGCCAATGCGGCCTTTGTTATTTCTTGTAGTCGCGCAGCAGTATCAGAGGGAACAACAATACTAATGATTGCGATAGGGTATACATCACCCAATTGACGTTTCTCGCCACAGGAAAATAGCCCAAGCCATTATTACCGAACAACCAAAACTGCCCAATAACCGCATCAGCTAAGGTGGCTAGTAAAAAACCCGCCGCCACAGCCATCAGCATAATATCGTTGCGCCTCAGCGCGAAGGTCGCCAATATAACCGCAAATACCCCAAGGTTTGCCATTAATACAGTGTACCCCCCAGCCAGCAACAGTGAGTAGTGACTCGCCGAGTTCAGCGACATCATCACAAAACTCAGAAACCCCATCCCCGTAGCCAATGCAGTGGCAAGCCATAGAGCATTGCTTGAAAGCCCTAATACTTGGCGTAAAAAACGCAGCAGCAGATACAACAGCAAGCCATAACCGGGGGCAAAAAACCAAATAGAGTCGATTAAATAGTCATGGCGAATAACGGGGTCTTGACGATGGTATTGCTGCCATAGGTTTTGATTGACCAGATCGCCTACGCTACAAAACAACACGCTCACCCAGCATGTTTTAATTGCTGTTATAGCGTAGGAGGGGGCATGGTTCAAGGCAACGTGTTTAATCCGCCACGCCAAGCATATCAAACAGATAATGGTTATCGACGGCAACACAACCTGCAACAGCAGCTGCTGACTGCGCCACAAAACGGTACTGGCTAATGCAGCCGTCATAACCGCCATAGCACAAGCAATCCCCGCAAGAGGGTAGTAGCGTATTTCCTTTAGCATCTGTTGACCGATCTTGAGTAGATGATGTTATAAAGCTAGTTTACTAATTTATACTGGTTGAAAGCTTCCTTTAGTTATTGTGTTGGGAAGCTGCTTGAGCAACTATCAATACTAATTAGTATTACAAGTTTACCGAAAAAATAGCAGCCGCCATAAAAGCAGTAAGAAAGCGTATTTTGTTAATTCTTAGCCTCTTCAATAAGGCTAGAAATCTGGCTAACTGTCAGAGCGCCACTGCTTCTTTTGAACTCAACTCCATCACAAAAAATGATGACTGTCGGTAGCCCTCTCACGGCAAGTGACTTACTTACAGTGGAGTTTAATGAAGCATCCACTTTAGCAACAAGAACTTCTCCGGAATACTTACGAGAAACATCCTCAATAGCACTATTCATCAACAGACAAGGTCCACACCAGTCAGCCCAAAAGTCGACCAGCACGATATCGTGTTTTGAAACCAGTATTTTTAATTCTTCTTGCGAGGATACCTCAACAATTTCACTCGTCTTTGTTCCATCACGGCGTGCTAGTTTTGCAATTGCGACCAATGGCCACCGAAGGAGTGCCAACATGTTGGTTAGAATAAGTGTTAGTAAGAGAATAAACCAAGCAACAAGTTTTAAGGGAAAAAAATAAGCTGGGGAATTCGCTGTGAATGACTCTAGCTGGTTCAATTTACCGGTAACTTTATCTGTAATGCTCAATTTTTCCTCCATTGAGTCTAACCACCACGAACAAAAACGTATTGAGTTATTTTTTTATGGCTTATCAAATCCATGGTAGCACTTTATTGACTACGTTTAAGTAATTGTTATATCAGATATTCACTCAAACGAATAATAGTTTCTACTATTCGCTCAAACCTACCATCAACAACGCTGAGATCCAACCTCTTAAAATTATAGTAACCAATCCTTAATCAATGCCTTAATTAGAAAATTGTTTACCTATTGTAAGTAGGCTCAGCCTTCAAACCAGTCAATAGGAGAGCCAATTAAGCTCTTAAAAAGTTTTCTACTCGCTATTTCACCACAACGCCAATAAAACAATATCCGTGAAAATAGAACCAGATTACAATACAATGCCCTTATCACCGTAGCTGGTAACAGCGCATTTTCTAGAGGGTCGATTATGTCTAATCTTAAACTCAATATTGCTCTATCTTGCTCAGTGTTAGCCTTAGCATTTTCTGGGTTTAATGTTATTCAAACAAAGTTGGCATCCAGCCAAGTGAAGCCAATGCAATACTTACCTAAAGATGATACTACGCTTACACAGCCTGAAGTCATTATTGATGCCCCCGAACATTCAGGTCCAGCAGACAAGATAGCGGCATTGCAAGCGCGGATCGCCAAGCTAGAAAAGCGGCTTGGCAGCACAAACCAAAGCACAGATACCGCTTATGTCGAGTCTAATGCCGAAGACTTCGAATCCTTAGTCTTTGCCCTGATAGACAAACATGAGGAACAAAAAATAGCAGCGATGAAAGCCGAAAACCCCATTTATGGCTTTTATGAAGACCTGCCCGATGACTATGAAATGCGCATCAAAACCGACCCTGAATACGCCACCCAAATCAGTAATGAGCTGAAGCAAAAGGTCCTCAATAGCAGCCTACCGGCGGCTGAGCGGCTGGCCGCAATGAGCCAATTACAAATGAATATGTTTATGCTAAACCGTAACGAGCTTGAGCAATACGATTATCAAGCGGTGGAGTCGATTCTCAATATGACCCACAGCATGAGCGATGAAAAACTGCGTTTGCAAGCCTTAGAGTTGGTGTCGCGTACCCCTATTGTCGATGAGCGGTTGTCACAATCGTTTGTCAAAATGCTCGAGCAAGAGCCCAATGATTATGTAAAGAGCCTGGCAGCTGAGGGGTTAATGTCGCAATACTTTCAATCGGGTTCTAAGCCAAAGCAACAACGGAAAATTGCCCAAGACTTATTATCCTTGTATGAACATGCGTCCGATCCTAAGGTAAAAGCCATCTTGAAAAACTTAATGGGCGATGAGCGCATGCTGGAAGAATTACAGCGCCAAGCCAACGGTTAATTGTGAGCTGTTGCCGTTTGGCAACAGTTTAGCTGCCGCGAGAAAAATTTTTTACTACTTCTGCTACTGATGACCTTACAGCCCTTATAGCTTGGCTGAAGTGCATGCAAAAAATATTTCACTGTCGTTGTCATACCCCACCAGCGCGCTGTGACTTTTCCACTAGGATACCACGTAGAACAATCACCAGCTCCCTCTGTTGCCAATGAGCAACAACTTAAGTTATTGATTTTTATAGGATAGTAAAAGACCCAAACAATACCTGTTGCCAAATAGCAACACCCAGCCTGAACCCGTTCTTAACAAAATCCCAGAAAGAAATTTAACACATTGTTTTTAAATGATTTTTAAATTATGGCATCAAAGTTGGAATAGTCTCTGTGAAAGCACAATTTGGCTGCTCAATGTAATGAGTACAGCAACAACAAGTTACTTAACAGGAGAGACATTATGAAAACAGCAATCACAGCAGTAAGCGCATTATTAGCATTAGCGTCACTTGGCGCGCATGCCACATCCACATTTGATCAATACGACAGCGATGGTGATGGTTACATTTCTCTAAGTGAATCAAAAGCCAACCCAAAGCTGATGGCACAGTTTAAAGACTTAGACGCGGATCAAGATGGTCAACTTAGCCCTGAAGAATTCGCTCAATTCAAAGGCTAAAACCAACATCATTGGTAAGTAAAATAAGGAGAGTAACATGAAAAACCTATCAATATTGATTGCAACAGCAGCGTTATCACTGAGTTCAACAGCGGCGTTTGCCAAGGCTGATTTTGCGAAATACGACCTTGATGGTAACGGCACCATTAGCATCAAAGAAGCACAGGTTGACGAAGCCCTAGTCGAGCAGTTTAACGACCTAGATAGCAATGCCGATGGCGTGTTAAGCAAATCCGAGTTTGCCAAGTACTAATACCAAGCTTGCTTAAATATTGAAACATAGTGAGGAGAATGGCTATGAAAATTAGAAATGTATTTATGACTACCGTGGGTATTTTGGTCAGCACCATGGCATTGGCAGCAACTTTATCTTTTCAAGATATTGATAAAGACCAAGATGGTCAGATCAGTGAGGCGGAAGCCGCCGTTTCAAGTGAACTACTAGGACAGTTCAAGCAATTGGACAGCGATAAAAATGGCCAATTGAGTGCATCGGAGTTTGCTAACTTCAAAAAATAGTCTGGCTGGCAGCCTATGACGTTCCGTTCACTGTTATTACCAATAATAGGCTGCCTTTATCGCTCATTCAGCAAGGAGTTTGGAATGAAAAAAACACTATTAATCATCAGTACTTTCAGTGCAATGTTTGCGGCACAAGCCATGGCTGCAGACTTTAAAGACTACGACTTAGACCAAGATGGTTTTATTTCGAAAAGCGAAGCCGCTTTATCTGAGTCTCTGGCGTCTATTTTCGATAAGTTAGATAGCGACGGTGATGGCAAGCTATCAGAGCAAGAGTTTAATCAGTAAGCTTGTGATATTCACTATCACGCCTCCCCAAGCTCGGTATTGCCGAGCTTTTTTTGTGAGTCACCGGCAATTTTTGCTAACAGTACCCTCATTGTCTGGCAGTTCTTCTACCCAGCGTAGCTCACGGATCCAACGCAGCATATGAGGAAAGCCGCGTTCAGGGCAGGTCATCTGCCAAGCCGATAGTAAGGGTTGACCAAACAACCCTCCTTGTTGAAAGATATCTATTATTGACTGACTCCCCCCTCTGTATGCGTGTTCATGCATCACCACCTCCAATGGTAAACCTATCTTTTTGCTTGCTGCAACCGACCAAGCTGTGGCTGCAATTTCTTCACCGTGCATTGCTTGTTTTTCCCGCCCCAGTAGTAAGCCGTTACGGTAGACATCGGCATTAAGATAAGGCCTAAACGCCGGCTCACACACAGCAATATGACCAGCTTCATGAAGTATATCGCCAGGGTATTTCAAACTTTCTACATCGATATGTAAGACGCCATTGTGGGTCTCTAAGCCTGGTAGGAAGCTGCCATTCGACAACGCACACAACTTAAATGGCAACCCTATCTCGCTCAGAAACTGGCAAATGCGAGTTATTTCAGATTGCATCATCTACTCCCTTTATCATCAAGGTTATCCTAACGCTTTGCCATGCTGCTTGACATTACCTTAGCTTACAGAAGCAAGTAGTTTACTGGCAAATATTGACCAATGCTGTTTTTTTACACAAACTAGATGATGTTGCAGTTATCAGCAAGGAGCCTGCTATGCTTTTGACAGAATTACTCGGTATCTCCATTCCTATGATCCAAGCCCCGATGGCTGGGGTACAAAACTGGCGTTTGGCTGCTGCCGCTGCAAATGCCGGAGCCTTAGGGTCTATTCCCTGTGGCATGTTAAGTCCAAACCAAGTTGTCGATGAAATCGAAGCCTTTAGAGAAAATGCATCCGGGCCCTACAACTTAAACTTTTTCTGTCATGACATGCCAGAGCGCAATCCATACCAAATGGAGAATTGGCTGAAAAAGCTGTCGCCCTACTATAAGGTCCTGGACCTAAAACCCAATACTCAAACCAGTGCCAGCTTACGCATGCCATTTGATGCACAAATGGCGGCTGCCATTGCGCCCTATAAGCCCCCGGTGATTAGTTTCCATTTCGGCCTTCCAAGCCCAGAGTTGGTCGAGCTGATAAAGTCGTGGGGAACCACCATCTTGTCTTCGGCCACCACCTTAGAAGAGGGTAAGTGGCTTGAACAGCATGGCGCTGATATTGTGATTGCACAGGGAATTGAAGCCGGTGGCCATCGTGCAACCTTCACCTCCGCGCGTATGCAATCGCAGCTACATACTAGGCAGCTGGTCACAATTCTGGCCGATGCCCTGAGCATTCCTGTGGTTGCCGCCGGTGGCATCGCCTCACATCATGATGTAAAAATGATGCATGATTTGGGTGCCTGCGGTACTCAAGTGGGTACATGCTTTTTACTCTGTGATGAAGCCGATACCTCTGCAGTGCATCGAGCCGCATTAAAGTCGTTAGCCGCCCCTTCTGCCATTACCAATATTTTTACTGGAAAACCCGCTCGTGGCATTGAGAATAAGCTCATGGTGGAACTCAATTATATGTCTAAGGATGTGCCCGACTTCCCTTACGCCGCCGCGGCTTTGGCGCCATTAAGAGCTGCCGCGGAATCCCAAGGCCGCAGTGACTTTAGCCATTTGTGGTCAGGGGCAAATCGGCAAGGGTGCCGTGAAATAAGCACTAAAGCCATGATTGATTTGCTCTGGCAAGGACTAGAATAGTGTATTAACGTTGCGAGCCAACGATATACCAGCGTTGGCTCACACTTTGCTCCTTCATCTCTCCCTGACTCAATAAAAAAACACTTAGTTAACATTTTTGACACACTTTGAGTTTATGCTCTACCTTTAGATTTCAGCCACCTGTGCTGTTCATCTGAATTTTAATTAACATAAATATAACTTGGAGTCGTGCATGAAATACTCTCTTTTAGCCGCAGCGATATGCTGTGCTAGCAGCGCTGTTGCCAACCCACAATGTCCTAACTTAGTTGAGCTAGAGACCCGCTATACAGCCCCAGATATGACAGATCGTAGCTTTAACAATCCACTCAATCGTTACCTTTCTTGGCTGCCTAGCTACCACATGGTGCACGACCAAATTAGCGCTGCAGAGCAACCCATTCAGCTTACAGCAAAATTCGATTACGGCAGCGTCAGCCACAAAGACTTAGAGTTTGAAACGGTAGAGTTTTACTATCGCGGTGAAACGGATAGCCAATGGCGCTATGTCGGCCAGCAAACCACCAACGGTGATGGCAAAGCGTTTATCACCTTACCAGGCTTACCCGCTGGGCAATACCGTGTATACGCAGGCGTACCCGCTGATGGCACTGGCGCAGAAGGATTTGTTACAGTGGTGGAACCTGGCACTCAAGCCGTGCTATTTGATATTGATGGCACCTTAACGCAATCTGATGCTGAGCAAATCGGCGACTATACGGGCATTAAGTATGCCGACCCCAAAGACGCAGCCTTTGATTTAGTACAACACTATCTCGACCGCGGCTATCAGCCGGTGTACTTAACCGCACGAGTTTATTGGTATGCCAAAGGCACCCGCAGCTGGCTAGAATGGATGGGGTTACCGCAAGGTTTCTTACGCACTTCGTTAAGCAATGAGACCAGTTTGTTTAAAACGGCTGAATACAAAACCGCTGAAATTAATCGCCTTAAAGCCCAAGGGTTAGACATTGTTCGTGCCTATGGCAATGCAAAAACCGATGCCGAAGCCTTTATTACTGCCGGGATCCCAGCAAGTGATGCCTTTACCATTGGTCCTGATGCTGGTCACTATGGCACCACCGCCATCACCACAGACAGCTACCGAGCTCACTTAGGCGACTTAACGTCATACCCCATCGCCAACTGCCAATAAAGCACTCTGGGCGAGTTACTCCTCGCCCTCCAGTTAACAAAACCCTAACCTTTTCATCATTCTGGCTTGACCTCTTACCAGCCTGTTCTACAGTGTATTTTGTTACTATTTTGTAACAACTGGAGCAAGTACATGAAAAAAATAATTACACTCACCCTGACGGCACTGCTGTTGCTAGCTAAACCTGCCTACAGCAATGAGCCACTGCAATACCCCGTGGTATTAGTACACGGCTTATTTGGTTTTGATAACTTACTTGGGGTAGATTATTTCTACCGTGTGCCACAAGCAATGCAGGCGGTGGGCGCAGACGTCCATGTTGCAGAAGTGTCGTCCGCCCATAATTCCGAGTTACGAGGGGAGCAGTTGCTGCAGCAAGTGGCACTAATCAGGGCCGTTACTGGCAAAGACAAAGTGAACCTAATAGGGCACAGTCAAGGAGCGCAAACCATTCGTTATGTCGCCTCAGTGAAACCACAATGGGTGGCCTCAGTGACCAGTATCGGTGGTGTTAACTGGGGCAGTCGCTTTGCCGATGTGGTCCGCGGCAACGTCGATAACGGCTCTTTTTCAGAGCAATTTCTTGCTAGTTTAGCCAATGGTCTGGCTGGATTAATCGATTTGCTCTCCGGCAAAGCAACCGCACCCAAAGACGCCATTGAGGCACTAGAAGCGCTGACCACTTCTGGCTCAATAGCGTTTAATCAAAAGTATCCCGAAGGGGTTCCAGAACAATACTGTGGAGAGCAGCAAAGTCTGGCTGAAAATGGCGTGCATTACTTTTCTTGGAGTGGCAGCAAAGCGTGGACCAATGTCTTTGATCCCGCAGACAATGCCCTGGCTTTATTTTCCCAAGTATTTGATGAACCCAATGATGGACTAGTTTCGGCATGCTCAAGTAACCTCGGCTTTGTGATCGGCAATCAGTTCAAAATGAATCATTTAGATCAGGTTAATCAGACGCTTGGGATCCACCACTTATTTGAAACGGATCCATTAACCTTATATCGCCAACATGTCGCTCGGCTAAAAGCATTAAATCTATGAAGTACTGGATCACGGCATTGATAGTCTGCCTCACCATCGGCTGGTGGGGCGGACTCTCTAAAAAAGCACCACCGATTGCAAGTAACGACAGTGATAACAGAGTGGACACAGAGCTTAAGCTCAGCCAAGCACCTCTAGTGAGCTTGAAGGTTCATAACCCAGATACATGCCCAGCAATCACTTTAGCAGATAAGCATACGCTGGATGACTGGGTGCTACAGCTACAACAGCAGCAACGCACCGCGCAGTGGCAAACACAGCTATCATCACTGCCTCAGTGCTTACAGCCTCTGGCACAGCGTTATTTGAGGTATCGACAAGCGCTTACCAGTGTTGATGATACCCTCAATTTAGTCGAGCGCTTGGAACTACTCACCAGCCTACAACGGCAGTTTTTTTCAACCCAGCTCATAGCGGTTTGGTTTGCAGACGAAAATGACTGGCACCAGCACGCATTAGCGCGTTGGCAGATTTTGACTGATCAGAGCCAAAGTGATGCACAAAAGGCACAATTAATTGCCACCCATATAAGCCAATTAAATGAAGATGACCAAGCTATTGTGGCTAAACAACAGCACTTACAACGGCTCGCTAAGGAATGGCAAACAATGAGTTATAATGAGCTGGCCGATAAGGTGGGAACAGCGGCTGCTACTCGATTAATGAAAGCACAGCAGCAGCAACAACTATGGCAAAGTAGAGTGCAAGCTTTCGTCACCCAAACAGCGCAAATACATGCTCAGTATGGTGATACTGCTAGGGCAAAGCAGGAAATAGCACGGCTTAAGCGCAGCGACTTTAGTCCAAATGAACGTAAACGCTTGGCGGTGCTTGTGCCTTAGTGATTTTGCTTTATTGCTAGTAAGCTATCAAATATAAAACACCCAATTTGAGCCAACTTATGATTATCGAGCCGTCACGCTGGGAAGTTTATACTGACTGTTTTTTTCGCCCCATTAAGCCATTAAGCCCCGATAGTGAAGGGGCCATTATCAGTTTGTGGAATCCGCTTGGCCAGGTTTACTCTGTAGCGGCTAACCGTCGCATTACGCGATTTTGGCAAGGGGCTTTACAGCGCCAGCAAAGTCCCCATCAACTGTTGTGGGGTGGTGATAAGCACATGCAGTACCGTGAACTCAGTGTGCTGCTAGCATGCAACTTAAACGACGCTATTCATTGGTCACAGCGTATGCAACAACTGGCGTTTTACTTTGTCGAGGACCACAGCATCACCTTGTTCAATACCCAGTTTCCGAGTCAACATCAGCAACTCAAAGGCACCTTTGCAGAGCGCATTGGTTATCAGCGTCTGCCTAAGCGCAACCAGGCCACGACGTAAAGCACATTTATTATCATGCTGATTTTGTCAGTAATGCGGTGATCATATTGCACACCGTTTCTACGCGACGGGGTAAACTCGCCATGCGTTTGGTACACAAATACAGGGGTTCGCTCACCGGATGTGCCAAGGTATGAAGGCTAATTTTATGCTGATTAGCGTAGCCGGCCAGCGCTTGGCTCGGCAATACCGTAAACCCAAGCCCCCGGCTAACAGGCTCAGCTATTAAACTAATTTGATTACAAAACCCCGATTTTTTTATTCCCTCAATACGCTGAAACTCGGCAAAGTTTTGACTTAATAACAGACTGGCATGATGGCCACCATCAGGGTGGTCGATAAACCCAAGTTGTTGTAATTTTTCCCACGTGGGGTTGCATAGCTTTGCTGGCGTTACTAGCACCAGAGTGTCCTCACCAATAAGCTCGCTGTCAATATTAGGCTGTGCATTAGAAGCAGTCATCAATCCAATATCAACTCGGTTATCGAGTATCGCTCGCTCTATGTCTTGGTTTGGCGCAAAGCGGTGATCTATTGTCAACTCAGTATGTTGTTGTTGCAATTCAAGGAGTGCAGGGTAGAGTTTCAGTCCGATGCTTCCGGGGCTCATTACCTTTACTTCTCCGATATAAGGGGAATCGACCCGTACACTTTGCGCCAAGTTTTCTAGTGCCAGCAATACATCAGGGGCTTGCTGATAGAGACGTTTGCCAGCATCAGTTAAAGAAAACTGCTTACCCTCTCTTATCAGCAAGCCTGTGCCGACTTGCGCTTCTAGCTTGCGAATGTGCTGACTGACACCCGATTGCGTCATATAAAGCTGCTCTGCGGTACGAGTAAAGTGCTCAAGCTCTACCAAGGTACAAAATGTTCGCAGCCAAGTGGTATTTATCATTACAAAATGTACTTAAAAATATAAAAAATGATAATTTAACTTAATAGCACAACAGAATTAAGCTGTCACCAACATCAATGAGGAGACAGCAAATGACTAACACTTACCCGAGAAGTTTTTCACATATCGGTATCTCAGTGCCAGACCTTGAAGCCGCAGTAAAATTCTACACTGAAGTCTTAGGTTGGTATTTAATTATGAAGCCAACTGAAATCATCGAAGATGACAGCGCCATCGGTGAAATGTGTACCGATGTATTCGGTGCTGGCTGGCAGAAGTTTAAGATAGCCCACTTGTCGACAGGGGATCGAATTGGCGTTGAACTGTTTCAATTCCAACAACAACAAAACCCCGAAGACAACTTTGAATACTGGAAGACTGGCGTATTTCACTTTTGCGTTCAGGACCCAGATGTAGAAGGTCTAGCAGAGCGGATCGTCGCGGCGGGAGGTAAAAAGCGCATGGCAAAGCCGAGATACTACTACCCTGGTGAAAAACCCTATCGCATGATTTATATGGAAGACCCGTTCGGCAATATTTTAGAAATTTACAGCCATAGCTATGAACTAACTTACAGTGACGGGGCTTACTAATGTAACTCTCACCTTGCCATGGGTTGCCTCAATCAAATAGTGAGGCAACCGACCTAGATTGATGGCTCCGTGATTAATCTAGCGATGAGCTTTTTCATCAGCCCAGCCATAGTTTATGGACGGGTTTTTCTTCTTTAATGGCAAACTCGTCTACCCATACTTTAAGGTTTTCTATACTCATGGGTTTAGCAAAGTAAAAACCTTGAACGTGCTGGCAGCCTAGCTCTTTCAAACGCGCGAGTTGTCCTTCTTGCTCCACCCCTTCTGCTATCACATGCAGCGATAGGCTTCGCGCCATAGATAAAATAGCATTAACCAGCACGGCAGCATCTTGGCATTGGTCGAGGTCTTGAATAAACCCTTGATCGATTTTTAAGGTATTGATGGGGAAGTGTTTTAAATAACTCAGTGAAGAATAACCGGTACCAAAGTCATCGATTGCTAAGCTTACACCCGTTGCCCTTAAGCTCTGTAACCAATCGGTAACGGCATTGTCGTCTTCCAACAGGATACTTTCAGTGATCTCGAGAGTTAAATTATGGGCCCGAAATCCTGAGGATTGCATGGCCTTTTTGATGGTGGTGGCATTAAACCCTAAACGATATTGCTGACTGGAAACGTTTACTGTAAGGTAACAGTTCATGCCCAATTGCACGTTCATACTCTGAATGTCGCGGCACGCCTGTAACAATAGCCACTCTCCAAGTGGTGCAATTAAGCCACTTTCTTCAGCAACGGGGATAAACTCAGCCGGTGAAATAAAGTCCCCAAAGTCAGTCGGCCAGCGCATTAAGGCTTCAACGCCATACAATTTCCCAGTGGCAATATCAATGATCGGCTGATAATACACTGTGAGTTTTTGCAGCTCTAATGCCGCACGTAAATGCTGCTCTAACTCAACACGTCGATTGACCTGCTCTTGCATTTCTTGGGCAAAGAAATGATATTGGTGCCTGCCGGCTTCTTTGGCTTTATACATGGCCAAATCAGCTAAGCGTAACAACTCTTTATGATCTTGCGCGTCTTCTGGCAAAATGGCAATACCAATGCTGGCTCCGGTAAAGACTTCAAAGCCACTAATATCAAACGGCGCACTGAGCGCTGCAATAATTTTATCCGCCACTTGTGCTGCGTGGTCGGGGTGAGCAACTTGGCTAAGCAATAACACAAATTCATCGCCACCAAAGCGGCTTAGGGTATCACTTTTACGGATAAGATCACTCAAGCGGTCGGCGACCGCGATCAATAAGGCATCGCCAGCTTCATGTCCCATGGTATCATTGACCCGCTTGAAGCGATCTAAGTCGATAAATAACACCGCGCTGTGATGGTTAGTACGTGACATGCGCTTAATGTCTTGCTCGATGCGCTCAAGCAGTAAAGTACGATTAGGCAGCCCTGTTAGGACGTCGTAATAGGCCTGATATTCAATTTGTTCTTCTTGCGCTTTGCGCTCTGTCATGTCCGATAAAATGGCGACATACTGCTGTACTTGGCCTTTGTCATCGTTTACCACACTGATGGCCAACCACTCTGGATAAATAGAGCCGTCTTTGCGCTTGTTCCAAATTTCACTGGCCCAATGGCCTTTACTTTCCAGCGTTGCCCACATCTGCTCATAAAAGTGTTTGTCATGTTTGCCAGAGCTTAAAATACTGGGCTTCTTACCAATCACCTCGTGCTCTTGGTAGCCAGTTATTTTAGTGAAAGCAGGGTTAATGGCGGTTATTTCCAACTTAGCATTAGTGGTCATAATGCCCTCTTGGGTGGCATTAAACACCGCAGCCGCGGTTTTGAGCTGAGCACTGGCGCGTTTTTGTGCTGTGATATCTTCATTAATGGCAATAAAGTTAATCACTTCACCTTGCTGGTTCTTAATGGGCGATATGGAAGCATACTCCCAATAATAATCCCCTGATTTTCTGCGATTATGGAACTCCCCTCGCCACACCTCACCGCTATTTATCGCTTGCCACAGTTGCTTATTATCGGTAAAGCTTTGCTCCGCACCGAGCATTTTGGGCGTTTTACCTTTCACTTCATCGAGGCTGTAACCGGTTATCTTTTCAAATTTAGGGTTAACGTATTCGATTCGCGCTCGGGTGTCGGTAATGACAATGGAGGAGGGGCTTTGCTCAATGGCATGACCCCATTTGCGTAGCTCTTCTTCGGCTTGCTTAAACAAAGAAACGTTGACGCTAACATACACTTGTCCGCCATTGTGGGTTTCAGTCTGTTTAACCTGTAACCAAGCTCCTTTGTCGGTTTTATGCAGGTTGGCATTATCACAAAAAAACGCCGCAAAACGTTGCTGCCAGTCACTGAGCTTTTGCGGTAACTCGTCTTCGTCAGTAAAGCCAAAATGACTGCGCCAAGCTTTGTTGCATAACATTAGGTTCCCAGCGCGGCTAAATAACGCAAAGCCCTCAGTTAATCTTGCTACGGCGTCGGAGAGTGTTTGGCTGGTACTTTGAATCTTTCTTTTCGCTGCGTTTAAGCGATTAGCAGCAATGATCAACACCAAAAACAATAATATGGCGATGGCCAATAACACCTCACTTAGGTGTCTAGCATCTTCAATGGTTGTGGTATAAAAATGATTATAGGCGCTGTTGAGTTCACTAAAGGTTTGCTCGGTAGGAATAGCTAAAAAAGCCTGCTTGGCGTCGCTCAGCTCAGTACCTGCAGCGGTAGCCACATCAAAATGGCGGTTAACCAATTGGCTAAGTTGCGTGCCAGACAAAGGCGTCAGGGCCTTTGCTTGGGTACCTTGGTAGAGTTCACTCAGCATCAGCTGAGTTAAGTTTTTATTTGCAAGCTCTGCATGTTCTGGACTAATTTGTTCCAGCTCAGCAATAAGTTCAGGAAGATACAAGACACTGTTACGAATCGTAGCTGCGGCTGTTTTAATTGACTCGAGTTGTTCAGACTTTTGCTGCAACAGCTGCAGATACTGCTTGAACTGATGTTGAATGGCGCTTGGGGTTTGCTCGAATAACTCCACCGACTCTGGCCGTGTTAGTTGCTCTACAGCGTGGGTCAGTTGCGCCAAACTGTCGTACTGGTTGAGTTGCGCACTGAGCATTTGCAGTACCGCAGTATCCAATTTGGCATCTAAGCTTTTGGCCTCAATTAACAAGGCCACTCGCGCCTTATGAGCTTGTCCGCTCACCTCTTGCTGAGAGTAAAAATAGGAAAACAAGGCCACAGGCACACACAATAAAAGCGCCTGCACTCCAGCGAATGCTTTATTCTTCATTTATACTGTCCACGTCCATCTCTTTGTGTTTTCCTGCTAAGCTACCAATAAATGCGGCGATTTTGCTAATGTCAGAAGCAGGTAAAGAGCGACCAAGTTGGTACTTTGCCATTGTGGCTATCGCCGCTTCTAAACTGGCATGACTGGCATCATGAAAAAAATAAGATTGCTTGCTGGCGAGTCGTAGACTCGGCACTTTAAAAACAAATTTATCTTTTTCCTTTCCTGTTACATTATAGCGGCCAAAATCAGATTGCGTCACACGTGTTCCTCGATCGGCAAAATAATCACCAAAGGTCCCCATTTTAGCAAACATATTGCCACCAACATTTTGCCCTTGGTGACAACTAATACAACCATAACGCTTAAACAGATCATAGCCAGCTAACACTATCTCAGGTAAATTATAGCCCTTATCTTGTAACCAGAGGTCAAAAGGCGCATCGGTCGTTACTAGGGAGCTTTCGTAAGCGGCAATAGCATCTTTAATACTGTGTTTGGTTAATCCATTGGGGTAAATTGCATTAAACTTTTTTACCAAGGTCTTATCTTGGTTTAACTTCGCCACCAGCAAAGGCCACTCCATGTCGTGTTCGTTGCGATTTTCAATCGGTGACTCAACTTGTTCATACAGTGACCCGGCACGACCATCCCAAGCCTGGCGTACATTCCACACCACATTATAAATAGTTGGGGTTTTTAACTCGCCAGTGCGACCATTAACCCCAGTGGAAAGGGGCTTTACATCAGCACCATGAAGCGCCAAGCGGTGACATGAAGCACAGCTGATCTGGTCACCTTTTGATAACCGCCGATCATGAAATAACGTTCGGCCTAATGCCACTTTATTAGCGTCGAGTGTGGCTATTGGCTCGAGTGGCAGGATCGGTTCACTTGCAAATACCCATACAGGAAACAGCCCAAGTAATACTATCCAAATACCCATATATTCACCGAAGTTACTGTCTTGATGTTCAAGATAACAGCAATTTAAGCACTAAATTTTGATTTAAAATAAGCTTGTTGGATTCAGCTCAGCGACCCGAGTCCCGCTAAAAGAACCATGGCTTATCACTTCCTCTGAGTAGCAAAAGAAAATTCAACCGCTGTTTTTGTTATTAATACTGTCAAAATAAGTAATTCAGCCTAAGCTTGAAGGAGTCACCTGCATCCAAGGAGGATAAATGGAACATCTAGTGAAAGGCTATATATCAGCCTACAACCAGTTCGATATTGACAGCATGCTGGAGAAGCTGACCGACGATATCATTTTTGAAAACCACGCCAATGGCGAAGTGATCACTAGAACAACCACTAAAACGCAGTTTGCCGAGCTCGTAAAGCAAGCCGCTGAGCTGTTCTGTGAGCGCCAGCAAACCATCTCGAGTACCACCGCAGACAACGACATGGTTATTGTGCAATCTAGCTACCACGCGAAGTTAGCCCATGATTTAGCGAATGGCATGAAGGCAGGACAAACCGTCTCACTGCAAGGTCGCTCAGAATATGCCTTTCGCGATGGCAAAATTTGTTTTATAAAAGACTTTCTGTAGTTATTTACAGCGCATTACGATGCTTTGTTAAGAGGTCGCCAAATCGCGTTGATAACCACAGAAAGTATCTCGCTAAAATGAATGGCGTAATTAACTTAACACAGTGCTGACAAGCAACAGCAAGCATAGATTAGGAGCAAGGCAATGGGACTATTGAGTGGATTAATGGGAAATGCCAGTGAAGTAGAAGGCAAGGACATCGACGAGTTATTGGCCGATACGTTAATTGCAGATGAAGAAGTCGCGCAAGCCTATAAGGTTATCCGAGACTTATTTATTTTTACCAATAAGCGTTTAATTTTAATCGATAAACAAGGCATGACTGGCAGTAAAGTGGAAATGCTCAGTATTCCTTACAGTAAAATTACTAAATTCAGTAAGGAGTCTGCGGGCCATTTTGATTTAGATGCTGAGTTAAAAATTTGGATAGGCTCTGATCCCACCCCCATCAGTAAAGAATTTAAAGCGGGAGATAACATCAATCAAGTGTATAAAATTATCTCGCAATACTGCTTGTAAAATAAGCCACATAGCCCGTATCGATGATTACAGCCTGTAAGCATCATCGGGCTGCAAAAATCGCTTTGTCTTACTATGCGAAACAGTGATTACTAATAGCGATGACCCCTTACCCTAGGCATAATGACACTTTGCACTCGTGACTTGCATTTACGGGCTTTGTCCCCCACAATTATGTAACCATTTTTAGTTACCTTTTAAAAAGTAACCAATATAAGTTACATAAAATGATACCATCACCTTTTTATGCCGTGATCACCGCCGATATAGTTGCCTCGCAAACCCTATCTAGGCAGCAATTAGAGCAACTACAACAACAGTTAGCAATATACTTAGCGGAGCTGGCGCAGCGGTATCAAGGCAATTACCAGTTTTATCGTGGCGACGGCTTCCAACTTGTGATTGCAGCGACCAGCGAAGTGTTTCGCTGTGCAGTCTGTATTAGGTTACTGCTGCGCAGCTTGGCCAGTGATGCTAGGTTGAGCTTAGCAACAGGCAGCATCACCAGTGACATAACCGATTTAGCTACCGCCTCTGGGGCTGCATTAACCGCAGCAGGGCGGGGCTTAGATACCATTGGCCAACATCGCTTAACCTATCATGGCGATTGCTGTGACCACTTTGCACTTAACATTGCCTTTATTGATCAGAAAATAAGTAGCTTAACTAAACGCCAAGCTGAAGCACTTTTTATTCATCTGTCAGAGCCGCAGTTAAACCATGCAGGAATTGCTAAGCGGCTTGATAGCAGCCGTGTCAATGTCACTAAATTGCTCAATAGCGCACACTATGATTTGTTCGACGCGTTTTTACGCCTTGCCAGCAAGGTGACCCAGAGCCAGTACAAAGGTGTATAAATGAAAGAATGGTACGTTTTACTGTTATGGTTGGTTATCGCCCACACCTTAGCAGACTTCTACTTGCAGCCAATGAGTTGGGTTAATCACAGAAATAAACAACATTACCGCTCAATTAAGCTTATTTGGCATGCTTTGCTGCATGGTGCAGCGGCCTGTAGCGCTGTGGCCGTTTGGCAAGCCACGCTGGGATGGGGACTGGCGATTTCAGCGCTGTATTATGCGCTGGGTATTGCCGCGTCCCATTACCTGATTGACTTAGCAAAATCCTATTCCAATAAAGGCGTGATACCATTTTTACTGGATCAACTCTGCCACCTGCTAGTCATCTTGTTCGTTGCTTGGCACGCTGCAGAGCCGCCGGTGACTCTAAGCGCACTACTGCAGCCGCTCAATAACATCTCCTTTTTGGTGCTCATTACCGGTTATTTGTTGGTACTACAGCCTGCCTCGGTATTTACCCGAATGTTATTAGAGCGCTGGCAGTTTACTAACCCAGATAGCACCAGTCTTCCGCAAGCAGGTAGCCTTATCGGGCAGTTAGAGCGACTGCTATTATTAAGTTGCGTGCTGTTAGACAGCTGGGCTGCCATTGGCTTCATCTTGGCTGCCAAATCTATTTTCCGATTTGGTGACTTAACGCAAAGTCGAGACCGCAAGCTCACCGAGTATGTGATGCTTGGCACACTCATCAATGTCTTAATTGCTTTGGCCATTGGTACCGCAGTTAAATCATTTCTGACGCTCACGCCATAACACTTGACATTGCCTAGGATGCCTGCAAAATATTCTGCAGGCATCGACCTCACCATTCTATTTCAGGAGCCGCCATCACCATGAATAACTAAGCCTATTGTAACTGTCGAATGTATTTTTCTTTCCAGTGCAAGGCTTTGGTATTTTTGTGATGCCCACCTTCTTAAACCAACGTAACTTTGGGTCTAATACTACTCGCTTATGCACGCCTTTAACTAGGAGCATATTGGTATGCCAAGAATACAGTTAAAAGATGCAGGGATCATGCTGGCTGATGGCCGCCCCCTTTTTCAACACCTCGATGTTAATCTCACCCAACAGTTTATTGCCATCACCGGGCCCAATGGCGCAGGTAAGTCACATCTACTTGCGGCGATGGCAAAACAAACGCCACTAACTTCAGGGCATCAGCAAATCCAAGGTCAATATTATTACCTGCCACAAGATGCCGCACATCGCTTTAATTCGATTGCCGCAATGCTGGGGATCGAGCAAAAACTCAACGCGCTGCAGCGTGCTCAGTGCGGTCAAGCGGATCCCCATGACTTTGCTATCATTGCCGATGATTGGCAGCTTGAGCACCGTTGGCAGGCGCAATTACAGCCACAGCAGTTAGCATTGACAACCCCCTTTACGGACAAAAGCCCAGGTCAACGAATGCAAAGCTTTATCGCCGCATTGCTTAGCGAGCCCGCTATCTTGTTGTTAGATGAGCCCAGTAACCACATGGACAGTAAGCATCGTCATTGGCTCGCCACGCAATTGCAGCAACACAGCGCTGGGGTCGCCATTGTCAGCCATGACCCTGTGTTATTAGATGCAGCGGATCATATTCTCTATCTGGAAAACGGTGCTATACAACATCATTCCCTAGGGTTTACCGCGCTGCAGCAAAGCCTTGCTCAACAACAGCGTAAGTTGCAGCAACATCATCAGGCACAAAAAGCCCAGTCTCGGGCATTACAACAGGCCTTACACAAAGCTCAAGCGCAACAGCAACGGCAACAATCAAAAGGCAAGCAAAAGGTACGTGCTGGCAGTCAAAACAAATTAGAGGCTGACTTTAAAGCAGATAGAAACGCAAAACGGTTGGCCCAGCAAAGCCATAAATTGCAGCAGTCACAGCAGCAACTTAAGCAAGACTCACAGTACTATAACGATAAACAGCAGCGGTTTTACTTTAACCAATCAACTCAGAGTAGGGCCGTTATTGAGCTGGCCGATGCGCAACTGCCTTATGTACAGCAGCCACCGCTAAATGTGCGTTTTACCACCGCTCACCGTCTGCGCTTGTTAGGAGGCAATGGCACAGGAAAGTCTGTATTACTAAAAACTCTGGCAGGGCAATTGGATATTGTCCACGGCCGCATTGCTTGTCCTACTGAGATGATCTACCTCGATCAACATTGCAGCTGGTTAAGCGATGAGTGCAGTTTACTTGATGCCGCTTGTCGCCGACTCGATAAACCGCAACATGAAATCATCACCGCTTTTGCCAGCGTCGGGATCACTGTAAATCAGGTATCTCAGCCCATAACGCAATTAAGTGGTGGAGAAAAAGTAAAAGCGGCAATCATTATCGCCATCCAGTTAGAGGGTTACTTATTGCTCGATGAACCAGACAATCACCTCGATATTAACGCGCAGCTCGAGCTTGCGGCGGTGTTAAACCAAATCCCAAACGGTTTTATGCTGGTCAGCCATAATGATTATTTTTGTCAGCAACTCGAGGAGGTTAGGACAATGACTTTGACCACAACTGGGGTGTTATAGCCTAACGTCTGATAAAAAAAGGGGGAGGAAGGAACGCCTCCCCCTTTGGCACTTAGTGGCGTCTCTGTAATAACCACTAAACTGACGTAGCTTACGGCGACTGCTGTGCCGCTAGCTACTTTGGACGGTTACGGTATTAAAGCGGTAATACCTCAAGTGTGGTGACATAACTGCCAACACGCTTACTAGCAGGGGCTTGTGCGCGTTCATCTTGGTACTCAACTTCAAGCCAATACATCCCAGGTTGCGACAATGTCATGGTTACCTCACCATTGGCATCCGCAGTGTATTTATTGGCCGAGGCCTTATCACGGTACTTTTCATCTTGGCGTACTAGGGTCATTTCAGCTCCCTTGGCCGCTTCTCCATCCATGGTGAACTGTAAAGTAAAGGCTTCGCCAGTATATAAATCATTAGGGTGGCTAATGGGGTTAAGTTCCAATCCCTTACCTGTGGGTTTTAGAGCAGTTTGGTTAGGCGCGCCTAAGGTGACAAACACCTCCAGCCTTCTGGCGACATCGGTAACCTGTAAATCCTCTGCTGTTTTCGGCACTTGTTGATTAAAGTCAGCCAGCGTTGCCACTTTGCCACGACCTGGCCAATAACGCTTCTTGCCATCACTATCAGTCCAACGTGCCACTAGCGAGCGACTTTGATTGAAGACTTTATAGGTACCAGGCTGAGTGAGCTCTAGATCAAAGACACTGCGGTATTTCAACTTTGCTTTATTTTGCAGAGCCACGTTATTTCCCGAAGGAGATAGGGCAGTCAACCGCTCTACAGGATAAGCGTAATGATCGGGATTAAAAATACCATTGGCAATTGCCGCGTCAAAGGTCACCCACTCACTGTCGCCAGATACCACCGTGGTGCTGGGTTTGATCCACACTCGGTGGGCTTCACTAAGTGGACTGTAGGCAGCGAGTGCAACTAAAACAGTAGAAACGAGTGATGAAATTTTCAAAATTAGGGCTCCATAGTTAATATTATTGTGGCAAGCTCAGACTTACCTTCTGCAATCACAGTGACCGGTTTGGTGATCGGCAATGAGATAGGTAGCTTAATGACCTCGCGACCACCCAGCTCACGGGCAGCTTCGACAAACAGGGTATAGTCACCGTTAGGCAGAGCCTTAAATTCCTCTTGCCACGGTGATAGATCTATTTTCGCCTTACCGGGCCGTCTGGTTGCGCCTGTGACACCGTCAATCGGTAGAGATAAGCTGCGGCCACTGCGACGCCACCATAAGCGCATATCTTTCAACCACTTTTCTCCCTCGCGCTGCGCTAGGTTAATGTCGTACCAAATGGCAATATCAACCACGCGGCGCTGTTTACTATTCGCTAGCCAAACGGCGACATAAGGAGGATGGTACTCCGCGACATTAAGACGCGGAATGTTCACTTCCAGCGTATCGGCTTTGGCATGAGCCGGAAACATCAACACCAAAGCCGGTAATACCAATCCTGCAGCCACCAGCGGCCAAGTCGACTTCCGGGCTCTGGAATGTTTATACAACAGCCATAACCCCGTTACTGAAAAAACCACACACGCTAGTGAAAAAACATCAATAAACATACGCCATGCAAATCCTGTATTTCGTCCTTTATGAAGATCGTTGAGATAGGAAACCCAACCCCGGTCGGTTATTTCTTGATAAAACTCGCCACTGTCGAGGGCAACACTAAACCAACCATCGCCACCTGCACGCGGCATAGCAACATACAGCTCATAGTCACTCCACTGCAGCTGTTTTAGAGCAGGTAAGGTCGCGCCGGTTTGCGATTGATACCAGGACACAAAACTGTGCGGTAAGGTATTGTTTGCTGCCGATGCTTTTAATGCTGACAACAGCGCTTCCGGCACCACGGCTTCATGGGCCTGAGTATGAGGCTTGGCCTCAATCTCACTGGCGTGGTTCAAAGTGATCCCCGTCAGGGCAAATAGCAGCAAACCCACTAAGCAAACCGCTGAACTCATCCAATGCCAAGTGCGCCAATCAAATAGCTTTTTCAGCCGTTTTTTTGGGCGCTTGGCTCGCTGACGTGAGGTCGTCATTAAAAGCTCCATGCCAATGAGGCCCAGTAGCGACGACCGTCCTCAATGTAACCGTATTCCGCTTCTGTGATCTTTTCATCAAACAGGTTATACACCCCAACACCGAGTTTGATACTGCGGTTGAGCTGATAGTTGGCCCCCAGATCGGTTAAATTATAGGAAGGCGCAACTAAGCTACGCTGTGATGGCCCAGTCACAGGCTGACTTTCCTCGCCACGATAATGGAAGCGCAGCCAGCTGCTTAAGGCATTGCTGTGTTGATAGTTCAATGAAGCTTGAAATAAATGCTTCGGCAACTGATTTAATGGGTTGCCAGCATAAGCACCGGTTTTTTGTTCCGAGTCGGTATAGGTGTAGTTGGCATTGAGTTTTAATTGCTTAGTTAACTGACCGGTAAAGCTGACTTCTCCCCCTTGGGTGGTGGCTTCATCGACATTGACATAAGTAGTTGGTAACGAACCAAATTCATTTGGGCCATCGGTGCACTTAGTTAACGGGCACGATACACGAGAAATCTTATCATCGAATTCATTATAAAATACCGTCGCAGAGGCTGAGACACCGTCATTGAAGTCAACATACATGCCTAACTCGTAATTAAGCGACGTTTCTGGGTTTAGATCTGGGTTGCCGTAAATGTTGCCGCCACGGCTTACCTGTCCCCATGCTGCGGTACTTTGCCTTAGGTTTGGTGCTCTAAACCCGCTTGATATGCCACCTTTTACGGTGACTCTATCTGACGCATTAAACACACCATATAAGCGTGGGCTAAGGTGACCACCAAAGTTACCATCTTTGTCATAGCGCAGTCCCATTGTCAGGGCAAAGGGCTCTACTAAACGCCATTCATCTTCAGCAAAAACCGACCACTGATCGTTATCAACTTGCTCTAGATCGCTGATCCGGTTACTGGTTTTGTCGCTTAGATCCTCTTTTAGATACGCCACACCAATAGAGCTGGTGTGCAGTTCACCCAGCGGCAGTGTCCACAACGATTGTAAGTTGGTGTTTTCAACCACCATCTCACGAGATTTATTGTCAAACTGCTCATGCTTTAGGTAAGTTCGAGAGCTACCAAATGACCAATAACCATTGTGCGCCAGTGACACCGATTCACTGTCGTATTCGGTGGTGGCTGACTCAGGGCAACCGCGACGTCCACACGGTTCACCGGGTGCCAATGGGGCCACCGTCTTGCCTAATGTGGCATCTAGGGTTTGCGAGGCCATGCCGTAATCAAACAGCCACTCATGTTGCTCAGATGGGGTATAAGCCAACTTCACCTTTAGGGTGTCGGCATCACGGCCTCTAAAGCCGGATACTAAGTCATCTTCATCTCGCTGAGTGGTCTGGCCGTAAACTTGTATACCTAAGGTGTCTTTTACCAAGGCGCCAGCGGTAAAAAAGTTTGCTTGGTAAATATTGCCAGAGCGACTGTCCTCTTGGCTGGTGGTATCAAGGCGGACCTCACCATGCCAGGCATCAGGCGTCTTTTTAGTAATAATATTGATCACCCCACCAATGGCATCAGAGCCGTATAGAGATGACATCGGGCCGCGTATAACTTCAATGCGCTCAATCGCCGCAACAGGGGGTGTCCATGCGCCTTCCACGCCCGGACCATCACTGTTGGGGCGAGTTTCACGGGAGTTTTGTCTCTGGCCATCCACCAAAATAAGGGTGTATTGGCTGCCCATGCCTCGTAGGCTGATATCCTCTCTGTCACCTCCACCGGTCACCACAACGCCAGGCACATCAGTCATTGCGTCAGTTAAGTCACGATAAAAACGTTGCTGTAATTCCTCTTGGTCGATAACACTGATCGAGGCTGGAGCATTTTTTAACAGCTGTTCAAAACCAGAAGCCGAGACGACTATCACCTCTACCGCTTCTTTTGTGGGTGTTTTTACATCACCCTGAGCCAAGCTAGAACACGGCAATGCAGCTGCTATAGCTAAAGAAAGTGGCGCCAAACTACGACAGGCCATCAACATCGAGAAACCTCCATGATAGAATATAAAGTAAATAGCAATTATTTTCATTTGTAATGGTATGATGATTGCGTCTTTTCGAGCAATGCGGTTTTTCTTAAAGGTATTTTAAGTAGGTCTTAACAATGAATCAGAAGTTAACACGAGGGCTCAGAGTGTTTGCCAAAACCGTTGAGGTGGGCAGTATGAGTAAGGCCGCGGAGTTATTACATATGACTACCTCAGCAGTGAGTCAGCAAATTAGTAAACTAGAACAAGACTTAGCCTTAAGTTTATTTAATCGCAATACCCGTAGCCTTACGCTTACCGAGGCAGGTAGCATTTACTACAAGTCAGCAATCCAAATCTTGCAAACCGCGGAGCAGGCCGAGCATGAACTGGAGCTGCTACAACACACGCCTTCTGGGGTACTAAAAATATCTGCCCCCATAGGGTTTGGTGGCGGGTTGTTAAGCAAACCTTTGCAGTATCTCAGTGAGCAGTTTCCACAAATCAAGGTCGACTTAACTCTAACCGATGATGCCATCGATATTATCGCTAACAGCATCGATTTAGCCATCTGTATAGGCCCTTTACAAGATTCCGGCTTAATTGCCAGACACCTTGCTGACTGGCAGCTGATCCCCTGTGTGAGCTGCCATCACCCATTAGCAAAACTCAAGGTTTCACACCCTGAGAGCTTAGTTGCCCACGCGCTAATTGGTCACTCTAGTGCTAAGACTAACCCCTACCAATTGCAACATCAGTCAAGCCAAGAGCAATTAACATTGTCGGCACCAAGGTTTATGGTCAACAACATGCAAGCATGCATTCAATTGACCCTAGACGGCATTGGCTATGGTATCTTGCCGGAACCTGAGATCAGACACCACCTGGCCACAGGTCGCCTGAAGCGACTTTGCCCACAATGGAGTTTGCCTCACTACAGTGTCTATGCTGTGACTCCACATCGCGATACTGTGGCTGCAAAAACCACCGCGGCCATCGACAGTTTAAAGCAGTGGTTTACTCAGGTTTCAACGGATAACCAAGTCTTTGTTGGTAATGAATAAATAATGAAGTTAAGCACGTTTGCGTGATGAAATAATTTGCCGCAACAGCACTTCCTTTTATCTGGAGGCGGCAAATTGGGAGAATGGATAGTGGTGTTTAATAATCATGTTTACTACATGGTTCTGTAATTTAAAAATAACGGCACGGGTTACGCTCAACCACATCAACCGCTGTAAAGTCACTATTTAAGATACATAAAAAACAAACTCATGTAAATTAATTTTAACATTTAATATACATAACTTCCCTTTTAGATTCTCTTTCCGTTTTCGGCACATAAACAAAAACGCCGACTTAAATAAGCCGGCGTTGCAATCAGGGTGTTATATTGATTTATAGGTCAAATGTGCGCGACACAGATAACACCACACGCTCATCAGCCGTGTCCCAATCTAGGTTGGTATTTTCTGCAGCCACTTCAATGTTGAAGCCTTTAAATGCGGTTTGGTAAGCCAAACGGTAATGGTGGTAAGAAGAGTCATTGCCATCCCATGCATACTTATTACCATCTAATGAGTTAGACACATCAAAGCTGGCTCTTAAGGCATGACCTTCAGCAATCTCGAACGTATGCGCTACCATAGCAATGGTGTGACCTGCGCCAGTGCCGAAGTAATCCCAGCTGTACCAGAAATTAAACTCAGTTTGGCCGTATTCACTGGCATAACCAAACTTACTGTATACTTCTGGGTAGTTACCATCACTGGAGTTATCACCACCATGATAGCTGTAGTAAGCGATACCGTAGTCAACACTCCAGTTCGAGTTTAGCTCTAGGTAACGGCCAACGTAAAAGTCCCACTCAAGATCGGTGTCACCACCAAAGTCAACATTAGACGCCCAGCTGCCAGCGTAAACGCCGTTGTCGAATGCTTTGTCAATGCTGCCTTGCAGTGCAGGGTCGTTTTGCGTTTGGCTTACACCGTTAAAGGTGTAATCAGATACCCCAGTTAGTGTTGCAGACCAATCCGCTGCAGCGTGCGATGATGCTAATACTAAAGGTAATGCGCAAAGTGTTTTCTTAAAAGTTGTCATCTGGTTGTATCCCTAGTTTACTGATTCAATTTTGTTAAAGTCGACTAAATTATCTTTTGGTGAGCTATCGATATTGCTCACGGTCTTGAACTTGCTGTAGCCAATATAGGCAAAACAAGAGAAGAACAGACCGATCACTAACGCACCAACCCACTGGATCTGCAGGAAGTTAAGCTTAAATAGCAAGGTCAATAGCGATAACGCGACGATATTAAATAAAATATAGTTTCTTTTTCCTAAACGACTAACAGTTAGGTTCAAGTTATCGGTATAAAGTCGAATGAGTGAGTCAAGTGAGTTAATTACAAATACCACACCGACGAACACCATCGCGAAATTCTTGATACCCGTTGTTGGGATCCCCGCCTCATGGTAGTGATAAAGCACGCTGAACCAAGCTGCGATAGGAATAGATGGGAACACCAACATCGCCGCTAGCACTTGGTAGGTCTTCAAACCACCCACAAAGCGTGAGGTAAACTGACCAATCATGATGCTCCACGCGAACCACCAGAATAGGTAGAACTCATGGTAATCATTCAGTGGCAAGACAAACTGATGGATATTGGCAAAGTAATCACCAAGTAAGACTAGATTGTCCGTGTAAGCCGACATTTCACTGTCGCCAAACAAGAATGCAGCAGCCCACATAAAGGCGATTAAACCAATAAATACCCAAGTGGTAGTGATACTTAAAAAGCGCACATACTTAAGGCTAGTACTTGAATATACCGCAAACGCAATAGCAGCGAATACAATCAAGTAGAAGGTCGGAATAACCGACTCGCCGTCACCCACGCTCGGTAAATACCAAGGCAGATTCGACAACAGTAAGAATGCCGTAAACGCACAAGTACCGATGATCACTAGGTTATTAATAAACTTCACCCAAGGAATTTCAAAGAATTTCACTTTGGGCTCTATTACGCAGAAATAAAAACACGTAAGAAAGTAGAACCCCCAGATTAAGAACCCCCAGAAACCAAATTCAATGGCTAATGGGTTGGTAAATCCATATTCTGGGCTTGCTTTTATGTCTGCGTAACCCGCAAACTCCGTAAGCGGAAACATGATAAGGCCAACGTCGAGGCCAGAAGTAAATAAGATAGCAATAAACGTAAACGTTTTAACCGGTGTCACACCGACGCACTGTAGGTTACCCCACTTCACTAAAATAAAGGCGATTGCCAATAGAGTGAAAATGATGCCTGCACTAAGCCATACTGTCATTATCACCCTCCCAAAATAGATAGAAGTAACTCATTTTTTCTCCGTTTTTATATTATAGATAAACTAAGCTCGCATTAATGCCGCACGAAATATTCATGCGGCATGCCACTGCAAGTCCCACATGAGGCACGAAACTTCCTCACACGGGTGGCAAATTTAAATCTCCGAACTGCGCTGCACTTGTTGCCAATTTTGCGTCATCGCGACATTGACGTTTTCTTCAGCTAAAGGTGGATTGCCCAAGATCATGTCCGCCGCTTTCTCGGCGACCATGATGGTTGGCCCGTTTAGGTTGCCATTGGGAATGGTTGGGAAAATCGATGAGTCAACGACTCGCAAGTTTTCCACACCACGAACACGGGTTTTCGAGTCCACCACAGCCATGTCGTCTTCACCCATTTTGCACGAGCAAGAAGGGTGATAAGCACTTTCCACCGCTTGGCGGACAAAGGCATCAATCTCTTCATCGCTTTGTACCTGCTCACCCGGTTGAATTTCGCTTTCACGGAACTCATCAAAAGCACTTTGCTCAATGATTTCACGGGTTAATCTGACGCAGGCTCTGAAGCCTTCAATGTCTTCTTGTGCTTGGAGGTAGTTAAATAAGATCTTTGGCGCCACCGTCGGATCCGCTGACTGGATCGTCACTTCACCGCGACTCTTAGGTTTATTGTGACCCACATGCACTTGGAAACCGTGCCCTGCAAAGGCACTCTTACCATCGTAACGGATCGCTGCTGGTAAGAAGTGATACTGCAGGTCTGGCCACTCAACCCCAGCCTTAGAGCGAATAAAGGCACATGATTCAAAGTGGTTAGTCGCACCTAAACCAGACTTATTTAATAACCATTGAGCACCAATTAGGCCTTTTGAGAACAGCCCCAACTTGCCATTTAAGGTGATCGGCTGCTTACACTTATATTGAAAGTAAAACTCCAGGTGGTCTTGCAGGTTTTTACCCACACCCGGTAAGTGATGTTTCACTTCCACACCAGCGGCTTCAAGCGCTTCACGGTCACCAATACCAGATAACTGCAATAGGTGCGGTGAACCAACAGAGCCGGCACTCAGCACCACTTCTTTGTTGGCAGTGGCGGTTTTTACTTGACCCTTAACGCGATATTCCACCCCTTTGGCCACCTTGTTGTCATCCACAATGACTTTTTGCGCTAAGGCGCCAGTAACCACAGTGAGGTTACTACGGTGCTTAATGGGGTCTAAGTAAGCGCGGCTAGATGAACAACGTTTGCCGTTTTTCACCGTCATGTGCATAGGGCCGAAGCCTTCTTGCTGCTCACCATTGTAATCTTTGGTGAAGGCATAACCTGCTTGTTCACCAGCGCTAATAAAGGCGCGGTAAAGCGGGTTGGCCATTTCATTACCATTATTGGTACCCAGTGGACCTTGGCCACCACGGTACTCATCCTCACCTAAGTACCAAGACTCAGCACGCTTGAAGTAAGGCAAACAAGATTGATAATCCCACCCTTCAGCGCCATGTTGCTGCCACTCATCAAAATCTTTAGCATGGCCACGTACGTACACCATGCCGTTAATCGATGATGAGCCACCTAAGACCTTGCCCCGCGGGCAGTGCATCACGCGGTTATCCAAATACGGCTCAGGCTCGGTGTGGAACTGCCAAGCGTATTTGTCGGTATTCATAGGGATCGACAAAGCGGTTGGCATTTGAATAAAAATACTCTTATCACTGCCACCGGTTTCCAGCAGCAGTACTTTATGAGCCGGGTTTTCTGACAAACGATTGGCTAACACACAGCCAGCAGAGCCCGCTCCAACGATAATATAATCAAACTCAGTCATAGTACTCCTCGATTAAAATGGGCTTTCGATATCACACATGCCAACGTATACCGACTTTGTCTGGGTATACTGGTCTAGTGTCTCGACGCCATTTTCACGGCCAATACCGGACTGTTTATAACCCCCCACTGGCATTTCAGCAGGAGAGTTGCCGTAGCTATTAATCCAGCAGATCCCAGCCTCTAATTGATGAATTACACGATGTGCACGTTGAATGTTTTGGCTAAATACCCCAGCCGCTAAACCAAGATGGGTATTGTTAGCACGCTCGATAACCTCTTGCTCGTCGTCGAACACCAGCACTGACATCACTGGGCCAAATATTTCTTCTTTTACTATGGTCATATCGTCATGGCAGTCGACAAAAACCGTAGGCGCTACAAAATAGCCCTTAGGTGCAGACTCTGGCTGAATGGCTTCACCACCAGTAAGTACTGTGGCCCCTTCCGCTTTGCCTTTTTCGATGTAACTCATGACTAGCTCATGGTGAGGCTTGGAAATAAGCGCGCCAAGATTGACATTAGGGTCTAACGGATCGCCTGCAACAATATTATTTTCTGTGCGCTGCTTCAGTTCAGCAAGGAAGGCATCGTAGGCATCGCGGTGCACAAATACGCGCGTACAGTTAGTACACACTTCACCTTGAGTGTAGAAATTACCGAGCATAGCAGCACTAACCGCTTGAGAAATGTCGGCGTCTTCAAAGACGATAAGCGGTGACTTACCACCTAGCTCCATGGTCACTTCTTTGAGATTGCTAGCAGCGCTTTGCATGACCTTTTTGCCTGTACCCACTTCACCGGTAAACGAAACTTTTTCAATCTCAGGGTGAGTCGTAAGCCACTGACCAACCTCTGCAGCGCCTTGCACTACGTTGAATACGCCAGCAGGAACACCTGCTTCAATAAAGATTTCAGCCAGTTTAATCGCACCACGCGGGGTTTCTTCTGACGGTTTAAAAATTAACGCGTTCCCCGCGGCAAGAGCAGGGCCTGACTTCCAGCACGCAATCTGTAGCGGGTAGTTCCAAGCCCCAATGCCAGCACAAATGCCTAATGGTTCTTTGCGAGTGTAAAAGAAGTCATCGCCTACAGGCTGTTGTGAACCAATTTGTGCAGGTGCAAGTCCAGCAAAGTACTCAATCACATCGGCGCCTGTTTGAATGTCAACGCACTCAGCCTCTTGCCATGGTTTGCCAGTGTCTAGCACTTCAATCTTTGCCAGCTCATCATTGCGTTCGTGCAATAAAGCAACGGCTTTATGTAAAATTCGGCTACGTTCAATTGGAGTCATTTTTGACCAAACAGCAAAGCCTTCTTTGGCACTGTTAATGGCAGCTTGTTGAATGCTTTCATCGGCGACTTCGACTTCGTAAATCACCTCATCTGTTGCAGGGTTTTTAACAGCAAACGTATCGCCTGAACGATTCGCCAAAAACTGGCCATGAATAAAATTTTGGTATACAGGGACTGTCACATTATCCTCCAAACTGCTCTATTAGTGATTGAATGTAGCGCTTAGCCAGTGCTTCGCTGTGTGCAAAGGCTTGATGGTCGGCTTTACTGAGAACGGCCCTAAGCCATAAACCATCAATCATACCCGCAGCCAACTCAGCGGCTTCTTGTGCTTGGGTACGGGTCATAAATGCTGCAAATGACACCGTTAAGTTACTTTGTAAACGTTTGCTATTGACCCGTTGTAGTCGGTGTAACTCTTCGTCGTGCATGGACTGCGCCCAGAAACTCAACCAAGTACGCGTGGCATTCGATTGCTGTTGAACCATGGCAAAGTTCGATTCAACGATAAACATCAACCGCTCCAGGGGGCTGCAGTTGTGGCTGGTTTTATCCAGCAGGGCATACTTAAGGTTATTTAATAAGTAGCGCACTGTTGCTTCAATTAAGCCTTGTTTACCACCAAAGTAATGGCTAATGATCCCTGATGAGAGACCCGCCCTTTTACTAATACTGTTGATGGTCGTTGCTTGTAATCCGAGTTCCGCAACAGACTCTAATGTGGCGTCAATTAGCTGCTGACGACGAACAGGTTCCATTCCGACTTTTGGCATAGCTTTTTATTAATTGACCGTTCAATTAAAATAAATGGTAGAGTGATAAAAATGAGACTTCAAGGTTGACTTTTTGTAAAAAGCCAATTTTTTGACGTGTGTACCTAGCTTAATCCCATGATAGCTAAGGGGTTTCGCGGGTTACAAAAAATATTAAAAAAATTTCAAAAATTCGGGAATTTGCAGCAATTTGAGGGCATAAATCTTAAAATTCTCGAAAAATTATGCGCTGAAAGGGCTCATCGCCAGATCAAAGGCAGTATGAAATGAGAGTAAAAAAGCCAAAATGGCTGCCATAATCTAAAGGGAAAGCTAAACGGTGGGAAATAACGGCGAGGCGAATTAGCAATGCAGCCACATTGAGCCAAACGATTTAATATCCAATCAACTAAAATAACAGGCAACATAAGAACCATATGCTGCAGTGAAATCACGTGGCTATGGCGGTGGTGAAATACCGCGAAAATGACCATCACTGCGGTAGCTATTCACCAGCAGCTCTATCTGAGGCTTTAGTTGGCCAATCGCATCGTTAATACGGGCTTGTTCGAGCTGATTAAAAGCCCCTTTACGCAACAACATATGCACTTGATTGTCATGCACCACATATGGCCATACTTCCGCTTCTTGGTTGCCCAGCTCATTAATGAAGTAACTTCCAGTAATAATATCGTCAACAATGAAATCAACACGGCCTTTCATCAGCATCTCAACTCGGCTTTTTGCACTGGCAATACTGACAAAGTTGTCTTGATAGCTCTCTATCTGCTTTAGCTTTTTTAATTCGTCACCATAATACGAACCAATACTTAAACCGATACTTCGTTGCTGTTTCAGCAAGCTTTCTAAGCTCGTTATTGCAGTGGCAGGGCGCAGCGAAAACAACCGCATCCTTTCAAAGCGGTAAGGCCGAGTAAAATCACCGTATTGCTCGCGCTGTTTGGTATAACTGGTCATCAAGGCAACGTCAATAACGCCTTTAGACATTTCCTCAAACGTTCTTGCACTGGAGGGAAGGCGGATGTAATTGGTGCAGATGGTAGTATGCTGGAAAACTAATTCCGCTATTTCAACGTCCAGCCCCCATGGACCATGCTGATCAAATACCGTCAAGGGTGGCCAATCGGCAACCACACCAATATTTATGGTCTTCTTGCAGGCACTCGCGGCGCTACAAAACAACATCAAGCCACAGCAAAGTAGTAGCCATTGGAGCTGTTTTGTCAGACAATCGAATTTCGTCATAGTGCCTCTGTTATTTGCTCGACAACGTACAAAAGCAGTTCTTAAAACCCATCGGTGTTATCTCAAAGCGACTTAATTACATGGGTGGAAATAAAATTAGGTTGCGACTTTCAGGGTTATTAACAACTTAGCAATAAGAAGAGAATAGATGACAAGCGCATATAATGACACCCAGTGCCTTAAAAAAGTACCGGGATGACATCAGATCAAGGTTTTATTAACTGCGCGAAAATGTTCAGTATCACTGAGATTAATTATGCAGTGGCAGTCAAATAGCGGATTGAATATGCCACATCGAGTAATGTAAAAATAAAAAATGCACGAGCCTAGAGCGGCAGCGGCAAAAAGCAAAAATCCTGATCCAAGCCGTATTTGGGATTAAACATCAACGGTTCAGTGACTGGCGTCTTACCTCTGATACTCAAACACCGACTCAATGGAAGTATTAAACACCTTGGCAATTCGAAAGGCCACTTCAAGAGAAGGGGAGTATTTCGCCGCTTCAATGGCCATGATGGTTTGTCGCGTAACACCAACTAAATCGGCTAATTGTTTTTGCGTCATTTCATCATGTAAGAAGCGCAGTTTTCTAATATTGTTTTTTATTGGCAACTCAGCCATAACTGGCTCCTCTATGCGCCTGCACAAGTTGCGTTCCATAGCCCACCAGCTCCGCCAAAAGAAAAGACACCACTAAGATGTGTAACGCTAAAAATGGAACCGCAATAGTCGCCCCTTGCGGCCAACCATGTGCTTCTGCAGTATATTGGAATATGGCTACACACACACCAGATTGTAATACCCAGTAGGCTGGCTTAAGCCCAGCTAAGGCAATAAGTCGTTGGCGTTCATCTAAGGGTTTATCGACATTATCATCACTGACAAAAGCTAATAAGACACGCCCTGCAATAGAGACAATAATTGAAATAACAACGACCTTTAGCAGCAACCCGGAGACCCAGCTTGGGTCTTCACGCATAACGTCACTGGCGCTAAGCAACTCAGTGGCATAAAAGTAAAGTACATAGCCGGTAACCAGTAACTCCACCGTAATGGTTAAATCACGAAAACTAAGAGAGTCTAAAAAAGCCTTGAGCTTATTGTCATTATCCATGTTAAATACACCATACTCTAAGTTAAATATTTTTTACATTGATAGGTTAGAATTCAACCAAGACAATGTCAAATAAATTTTACCTCAAGAAAAATAAGTTTGACCTATCACCAAAAAAGGCCGGGAAACCCGACCTTTGCTCTGACATCAAAAATAAATTTAACAGGGTGCTTAGCTAAGCCATTATCCCAGTTGGCGTTTGTACGCTTGACGATATGCATGCAGCAGCGGCTCGGTATAGCCATTGGGCTGCAGCTTGCCTTCAAACACCAGTGCAATCGCCGCTTTATAGGCCAAGTTTTCGCCTAGCGGCTTACCTTCTTGCACCATAGGCTGGTAGTGTGAGTCATGCTGACTTTGACCATCTACGACCACTGCCATACGCTGAAATGTTTTCTCAACTTGCTCGGCAGTACAAATGCCGTGATGTAACCAGTTGGCGATATGCTGACTGGAGACCCGTAAAGTAGCTCGGTCTTCCATTAAACCAATATGATTAATGTCAGGCACTTTTGAGCAGCCGACGCCTTGGTCTATCCATCTCACCACATAGCCTAAAATCCCTTGCACATTATTATCCAATTCCGCCTGAATATCTTCTGCCGAGAGACGGTTGTCTAGCATTAATGGTGGCGTTAACAGACTGTCTAACGAGGCTTGCTGACGGGTTTTAATTTCTAGTTGCCGAGCAAAGACATCAACATAGTGATAGTGCATGGCGTGTAAGGTTGCTGCGGTAGGTGACGGCACCCAAGCAGTATTCGCTCCCGACTCTGGGTGACCTTGCTTTTGCTCCATCATCAAGGCCATCTTGTCTGGCATTGGCCACATGCCTTTGCCGATCTGGGCCTTTTTGCTAAAGCCCGTTTTTAAACCAATATCGACATTTTGATCTTCATATGCCGCTATCCAAGCCTGGCCCTTGATTTGCGCTTTAGGCAGCACAGCGCCGGCAAGCATCGAAGTATGGATTTCATCACCGGTTCTATCTAAAAAGCCAGTGTTAATAAAGACCACCCGTTGCTTTGCAGCTGCGATACACGCCTTGAGGTTCACTGAAGTACGGCGTTCTTCATCCATAATCCCCATTTTTATGGTGTTTTTAGGTAACGCTAGGAGCTGCTCTACCGCACTGAATAATTGTTCGGTAAACGCCACCTCTTCGGGACCATGCATTTTTGGCTTCACAATATTAATGCTGGCCGCGGTGGAGTTTTTAAATGGGCTGTTGCCTTGCAGATCATGCAGCGCAGCCAAACTGGTCATTATTGCATCTAAGATCCCTTCAAACTGCTCATTCCCCTGCTGATCGAGCACCGCCGGTGTGGTCATAAGGTGGCCAACGTTTCGCACAAACATCATCGAACGCCCCTTAAGACTAAAACGCTGACCGTTTAAATCATAATAGCTGCGGTCAGCATTTAAGCTACGGGTCATGGCTTTACCCGATTTCGTAAAGGTTTCAGATAGGTCGCCACGCATAAGTCCTAGCCAATTACGATATACCAGCACTTTGTCCTCGGCATCAACCGCGGCAACCGAGTCCTCACAGTCCATGATGGTAGTTAACGCCGACTCTAACACCACGTCTTTGATCCCCGCTTTATCTGCCTGACCAATAGGGTGGTGAGGGTCAATTTGAATTTCGATGTGCAAATCGTGATGACGCAATAAAATGGCACTGGGATTTTGTGGCTCGCCTTGATACCCCACCAGCTGCTCTGGTTGCTTCAGTGTGACCTGAGATGAGTCGTTTAAGGTAATAATCAACTTGCCATCGAGAACCGCATAGTTACTGCTTTCAATGTGTGAACCTTGCTCAAGTGGCAGGGCGCGGTCGAGAAACTGCCTAGCGTAAGCCATGACCTTAAAACCCCGAGTGGGGTTGTATTGTGCAGTGCGCTCAGCGCCATCCTCTTCAGATAAGACATCCGTGCCATACAAGGCATCATAGAGCGATCCCCAGCGGGCATTAGCAGCATTGAGAGCAAATCGCGCATTATTAACAGGTACCACTAGCTGTGGCGCGGCGGCGGCTGCTATTTCCGGTTCGACGTGTTGCGTTTCAATAGTAAAATCTTCTGGCTGTGGCTGTAGGTAACCAATCTCTTCAAGAAATGTCCGATACTCTTCAGCCTGCCAATCAGGGTGTTCACTGTGATAGTCATCAATTTGTTGTTGCAAGCTATCTCTTTTCGCTAATAGTGCCTGATTGATGGGCGTCAGCTTGGTAAAAATATCAGCCAGTCCTTGCCAAAACTGCTGACTTTCAATGCCTGTGCCGGGAAGAAGTGACTGCTCGACAAATTGCGCAAGTGGGGTCGCGATTTGAAAGCCGGAGTGAGAGACGTACTTGCTCATGAGAAATCCTTGATAATTTTTTGAACGGATAGGTCAAACATAAAACAAATCTGACAAAAACAAACCCCTTTTACCATTCATGTTAAATATACTCACAATAACAACTATAAATTTAAAAAATCTAAAAGTTCGGCCTAGTGTTTAATTAAGCGCGGCATCGACACCTCTCACTCTGCTCAATGCCGCAAACTAAACAACCAGAATTAATTTGATTAATGCACCCGTTCAAAGGAAGTTTATTATGTCTCAGTATCAAACTCAGTTAGACCGCTTCGCAAGCCTTTGCCAAAGCCAAGGAGCAACATGGCAGTCAATCAACCCAGAATTTGCCAGCCGTATGCATTTGCAAAACCGTTTTAAAACCGGCTTAGACATTGCCAAATACACCGCGAAGGTGATGCGCGAAGACATGGCGGCCTACGATGCTGATAGCAGTCAATATACTCAGTCACTAGGTTGCTGGCATGGCTTTACGGCACAGCAAATGCTAATGGCCATTAAACGTCACCAAAAAACCACCAAACGCTCTTATGTGTATTTAAGTGGCTGGATGGTCGCAGCACTGCGCTCTGAGTTTGGTCCGTTGCCCGATCAAAGTATGCATGAGAAAACCGCGGTGTCGGCACTCATTGAAGAAATTTATACTTTCTTGAAGCAAGCCGATGCCCGTGAACTAGACCACCTTTACAAAGCGCTAGATGCCGCTAAAGCAAGTGGTCAAGACACCAGCGAGATCATTAGCCAAATTGACAACTTTGAAACTCACGTGGTGCCGATTATTGCCGATATTGACGCCGGTTTTGGTAACGAAGAAGCAACTTACTTACTCGCTAAACAGATGATCGAAGCGGGGGCATGTGCAATCCAAATTGAGAACCAGGTTTCTGATGCCAAACAGTGTGGCCACCAAGCAGGTAAAGTCACCGTGCCGCACGAAGACTTTTTGGCCAAAATAAACGCCGTTCGTTATGCCTTCTTAGAACTAGGTGTTGAAGACGGAGTGATCGTTGCCCGCACAGATTCATTAGGTGCAAGCCTGACACAAAAAGTACCAGTATCAAAAGCGCCAGGTGATTTAGCGAGTCAATACACCAGCTTCTTGGATACCAGCCCGATTAACTCAGCTGCGGATCTAAACGATGGTGAAATGGCAATAAAACTCAATGGCGAACTGCAAAAACCGGTGCGTTTGGATAATGGCTTGTATCAATTTAAAGCCGGCACTGAAAAAGACCGCGTGGTACTTGATTGCGTAACCAGTTTGCAAGCAGGTGCCGACTTGCTCTGGATTGAAACCGAAAAGCCCAACATTGAGCAAATTGCTGAGCTGGTAAATCGAGTGCGCGAGCAAGTACCTAATGCTAAGTTGGTATACAATAATTCACCGTCGTTTAACTGGACGCTGAAGTTCCGTGAGCAAGTTTATCAACAGTGGCAAGAGCAAGGCAAAGACGTAAGCGCTTACCCGGATCCAAGTCAAGATGCTAAAGTCTTGATGGCACCTGAGCTTGATAGTTCGGAGCTGGCAACAGAAGCGGATCAGCTGGTACAAAGCTTCCAGCGCGACTCAGCCAGAGAAGCGGGTATTTTCCACCACCTGATCACCTTGCCAACTTACCACACCGCAGCGTTGAGTACCGACATTCTGGCAGAGGGTTACTTTGGCGAGGCAGGTATGCTGGCTTATGTGCGCGATGTTCAACGTCAGGAAATCCGTCGCGAGCAAGCCTCAGTTAAACACCAAGACTTAGCAGGCTCTAACATTGGCGATACCCACAAAGAGTACTTTTCCGGTGAAAATGCACTCAAAGCCGGTGGCGAAGCCAATACCATGAACCAGTTCTAGTTCATCTTACTTAGGTAGTTCCTTATAGCAAAGGGCCGCAAGGCCCTTTTATCGTTACCAGCAAAGCAACCGAGATCACGATTTTACCAAGCAACATTAAGGGATCAGCTTTTAACTAACTAGAGCGTATTAGATCATCATTTTACTAAGTAAAACACGAAAGATCGCGATCATCGATTTAAGATCATTGATCTCCATAATAATCTGGGCAATTTTAACCCATCCTCACTGCTACAAAACAAATTTTTACTAACTAGATGGGTCACAGGTCACATTTTTACTAACTTGGTTAGTAAAAAACTGTTCTGTATTTGAGTTACGTCATAAAGCAAAATTTTACCAACTGGAAATGTAAACCCCCTTTACATGCTCCATATTTCCACCACTTTTTTCGCGCAATATTATTGTGAACTTTCCCAATTAAAAGCAAATTATGAGCGCGCTATCTATATTAATACCTCTAACCATGTTGTGTTTGGCATTTCGCTGCGATGCCAATCAAGCAGTCATCGATGAATTAAGAAGCCTTGAAAAAGCCGGTCACTATGAACAAGCCTTGGCTAAAATTGAACAATTTCAACAACACCAAGATGACACGGTTCGATACGAATCCTTACTGATTAAAGCCATGATCCATAGAAAGCAGGGGAATCATGCGAAATCCATTTCTACTTTACAGTTTATGGAACAAAGCTTTTATCTAACTGATAACAGGAAGTACCATATATACAAGGAGCTCGGCATTAACTTGCGGCGGCAATCGAAACTAGAGCAAGCCGAACAAAATTACTTAAAAGCCTTGGCAATTGCACAAACCCTAGAAGACCAAGAGAAAATCGCACAAACCTACAATAATTTAGGTGTGGTGGCGGAGAACAGAGAGCTATTAGCACAAGCGCTACATTATCACATGCAAGCCTATGAGATGCTCAAACACAGTGATGATCATGAAAAACGCGGCGCAAACTTTTATAATCTCGGTGACATATCACTGCGGTTAGGGGATTTAGACAACGCCGAGTACTTCTTCTCAGAGGCGCTCATTGCCGATAAAGCGAGCAAGGAGGTACGTAATATTGCCGGCACAGCATTGCGACTTGCCGAACTTAAGTTTCGTAACAAAAAATACCATGCCGCCAACACTCAGATCGATGAAGCCATCGATTACCTTAAACAAATCGGTGCCAATGCGGCGTTAAGTCGCGCTTATCGCACTGCGGCATTGGTTGCCCGGGAACAACAACGGCTTGATTTAGCGCTAACTCATGCCCAAGCAGGCCTTAAAGCGGCACAGACCACCGATTCTCATATACAGCGCTTTTATGCCAACCTCACCGTGCTAGAAATTTACATAGCCAGACAAGAGACGGAGCATACCGCAGCACTGCTCACCGAGCTTGATAAAATCACCGCAAAAGAAACAGCAGACACATTACTAGAGCGGTATTATTACGCTAAAGCACAGGCCTTAGCGATGACCAAGCAGCACTCACAAGCGTATGAATTAATGTACTCCGTGGCCAATTTACAACGCCAAAATAACGAAGCACTGCTACAAAAACGAATCAATAGTTATAAAAAGAGCCTCGATGTCCTAGTGCAACAACAAAAACTGGATCAGGCTAAAAGCGAGCAGGCATTAACGCTAGTGAACTTAGAAAATGCTCAGCTTTCAAGAAAGCTTTGGGTTATTGCTGCGCTCGCCATTTTATTTGCCGCCCTAATGGTTATTGGGTTCTTTGTTTTCAAGCATCGTAATGCCACCTTACAGGCAAAAATGTATCAACATAATATTGAGCACAAAGATAAAATGCTGGCCGACATTTCTCACGAGTTGCGTACGCCACTGAGCGTACTGAAGCTGCATATCGAAGCCATGGAGCATAACCTCATTGATGATGACACCTTAGCTTACGCCAAGATAAATAATAAAATAGACCAGTTAAATCAGCTTATCGCAAACGTGTATCAATTGTCGCAAGCCGACCATGACGCATTAAAGCTATCGGAACAACAGCACTGTGGCCGTACCGTCATTAATAGCTACGTATATGATGTCGAGCGTTTAGTAAGCAGTTACCAACTGCAGTTTATTGCAGACATTCAGGCCGATGATATGAGCCTGTATATCGATAAGCCTAAGCTCGACCGCGTTATTGATAACTTGGCTAAAAATGCCTGTTTATACACCGATAAACCCGGCAAAGTGCGGCTCAAAATTCGCTTAAACACTCAAGGGCTCTTTATTCAAATGGATGATAGCGCTCCTGGGGTGCCAGAAGCTGAGCAAATGAAGTTATTTGAAAGGCTGTATCGCGTTGAATCCTCTCGAAGTCGCGCCACCGGAGGGTCGGGACTTGGGTTGTCAATCTGTCAGAGTTTAATTACCGCTATGGCAGGCAGCGTTAGCGTTAAAACCGGCAAAATGGGGGGCTTGTGTATTCGTATCGAGCTACCAAAGGCGGTAACAAGCGAAGCGCTGCGAGCAAGCTAAAGAGCAGCAAGGTCAAAGGGATTTGACCTTGCTGAAAGCTTGTATCAAATGTTTAGAAGCGGTAACTGATATTACCGTAAACAAATCGCCCGTCGGTGTTATAGGCGGAGAAGCCAGAGTAAGGGAACACCTGATTAAAGGTGCTGTAACCAATATTACTCACCGTGTCCTGTGGGTATTGATCGAATAAATTGTTCGCCCCAAGTGCTAACTTCCATTGTTCATCAATGGTGTAAGCCACTTCAAGGTCAGTTATCCATTTTGCTGCCAATACCTCATCGTTTTCAATGCTACTTGAAGAGTCCACCGTTTCCCCATAGCGCGTTGCACGCAGCGTGGTTTGCAAGTCGCCATATTGCCAAATCGCAGCAAGGTTCCACTTGTCTTTTGGCGTACCATCTTCAAAACGCGCGATTTCGCGACGTGCAAAGTACTCATAACTATCACCTAACGCTTCCAGCTCCGCAGGATTTGCCTTAACGTCTGTGACTTCAGTGTCATTAAGGTTTAACGCGGCGCTCAATCTGACATTACCGTAATCAGCCAAATCCAAGCTGTAGGTCGCCACGATATCGACGCCTTGGGTGCGCGAATCGATGGCATTGGTAAAGTAGCGAACGCGTTGAGTATTAAACTCACCGGCTTGTTGTAAAATCGCTTCCACTTCAGGGCCGCTCAGATTTTCCGATAACACGATGCGGTCATCAATCTCTATGCGGTAGGCATCCACAGTAAACGATAATGCCCCTTGGGTGTACACAAACCCAGCGGTCATATTAACGGATTCTTCCGGCTCTAACTCCTGCGCTCCCAGTGCTTGCGCCGCAGCAGTATCAACTGGGAACAAGCCAACTTCGTTAGGCACGCCGTTTTCGAATACCGTAGCAATCGATTTGTATGAGGTTTGCGCTAATGAAGGCGCTCTAAAACCAGTACTTAAGGCGCCGCGCAGTGATAAGTTATCCGTCATCACATAACGTGTGGCCAATTTCGAGGTAAAAGTACTGCCAAAGTCACTATAGTCCTCAAAACGACCCGCTAGAACTAGGTTCCAGTCTTGGCTCAAATAAGTATCGAGTTCTGCGAATAACGCGACATTGTGGCGTGACTCGTCCACCGCACTCTCAGGCCCAAAGCCCGCCAATACTTGCGCACCACCAGCAGCAACAGGATTGCCTTGTTGATCGAGCACAGTCTGATACGATGCCAGCTCACCCATTTCGATTTCATATTGCTCGCGGCGATATTCGGCGCCAACGGTGAAGAAAACATCATCAGGCAAGCCTAAATCGAGTACCGTCTTAGCGTCTGCATTCACCAACCACTGCGAGTAAATAAGCGCACCATTGTCAAACTCAGTCTGACTATTAGCCCCTAATGAGGTGTTAAGGCTGTTGATAACGCCTAAAGAGAAGTCATTAGCACCATAGTTGCTACTGATGTCATAGTCCCACTCACCGCGACTGCCTTTAATGCCTAAAGCCAACGAGTAATCATCAACATCGCTGACAATTTGCGGCAAAAAGCCATTGGGATAAATGCTAGGCGTGTTACGGCTGTCTTTTGCACGGCGGTAAAAACCACCAGAGTTGCCTTCACGGGTTGAGTAACTGCCAAAGGAGTAGACTTGAGTGTCATTGTCTAAGTCATAACCGGCGTTAAAAAATAGCGCAATATCTTCAATTTCCGCTTTACCGAAACGGTGATTATAGCGGTCAAAAGTAAACTCTCGAGGGTCTAGAGCACCATTTTCATCGCGCTCATACTGCTCTCTGGGATCAAAACCGGAACGGTTCGTTGGTTTTTTATCACGCAATTCAGCGGCAATATTGATAAAACCATCATTGCCTAATGCAAAACCAGCATTGGCGCCCAGCGTCGTGGTGCCACCATCATGGCGGGTACGATCGTCACCAAGCACGAAGTCTAGGTTGCCGTCGCCATCGGCTCGTGTTTCTAATAGCTGCGCAGCACCGGCCATTTGAGTATTGTGCTCACCATAGGTCAAGCTCACGCTACCGCCTTCGCTGGCATCTTTTAAGACAATGTTGATGACCCCGGCAATGGCGTCAGAGCCGTACTGCGCAGCAGCGCCGTCACGCAACACTTCAACACGTTTAATCGCAGCAGCAGGAATCGTATTCAGGTCAACGGCAGTAGAGCCACGACCAACGGTGCCATTGAGGTTTAATAAGGCGCCAGCATGGCGTCGTTTTCCATTAACCAATACCAGTGTGTGATCCGGTGCTAAACCACGTAAAACTGCAGGTCTTGCGTGGTCAGTGCCGTCTGCTAGCGTCGAGTTAGGAAAGTTAAAGCTAGGGATAAGCGTGGTTAAAACTTGGCTTAACTCCAGTTGCCCAGTGCTATTAATATCATCAAGTGAAATCACATCCACAGGTACCGTACTTTCGGCGACGCTACGAAGGCTGCGTCGCGTGCCGGTTACTTCGATGACTTCAACATTTTCCTGAGCTTGTGTTTGCGAATCCTCTGCCATGGCTTGTGGCACGAGTGAAGCAAATAGAGCCGTACCAATGGCTAAAGAAAGCGGCTTTACAAAAAGGTTACTCTGGTTGTGTCGTGTTCGTTGCATAAATTGTCCCGTGTCCTGAACTTGGCATTTGAAACCGTGTGGCACTTAGCCACGGTATGAGACTCATCAAGGCATGGTCTTGAGCCTCTGATTTAATAACATACATTGTGCATTCATGACTATGCGACTTCTGGCGCATAACCCAAATTGCTTCATGGCAATTTTTTCATTACTCATGACGCAGCAGTAATATGAAAGGGAGCGGATTTTAGATCTGTTTTAAGGGACAAGTTAAAGAACTTTTTTGTCTAGCTTATGACGCATGGTTTAGTTCCTTAGGTCACTATAACGCCTGCCGTTACTGGTCTGATGTTTATTAACTCCATTTTTACTCCACATTGCCACGTTTAAATACAGTCATAACGAAAACGGAGCATCACCATGGCACAACGGACAATGAAACATTCAGATTGGCTGAAAGTAGTGGAATCAAGAACCAAAACTAAGCCAAGCAAAACACCATCTAAGCCAGTAAAGCATTATAAGTTACTGGTATTAACACTTATCTTCACTTGTATTGGTGTGGTTGCAAGCCAGTATAACAATACTGAAAGCGTAAATGTAAAGGGGCTTGACGCCGCCGCAGAGCAACGCATTTATCGCTATTTTTCGAAGCAGTATATGATGGGAAGCTGGCAGTTTTCTCATTTAAAAACCAGCACTAGCGAAGTCAATGTCTATATCAGAATACCAGAGCGCTTGGCATTGCAAGGCGAAGCCTTAAATGGGTATATCTCACAATCTTTATGCCCTCCTAGCAATAGTGCTATTTGGCATGACGTCGGCAGCTTAACGGTATTTATTCACCTTTACAGCGAAAGTCCTAGACGCAGCGATTTTGCAGCCTGCCGTCCTAAAGAGCAGACTTTGCTTAGTGGCGCATAGTGACGGCCGAGGCTTATTCTTTGCTCTGTGAGTTATCGGCTATTGCTTCATTTGGCTCAAGTTCCAGCTTGGCTTTATCTTGCAGTTCGGTCGGTAACTCTTTTACCACAGCAACGCCTAACTCTTTAAATTCGCTGGCTTGTTTTATCAGGTTGCCTTTGCCCATGTACAACTGTGAGAATGCCTTATCATAACTTTCTCTGGCTTTATCGAGCTGTTTGCCAACCCCTTCCATACTGTGGAGAAAGTTATTGAGTTTGTTATAAAACTTCTCCGCCCGTAAGGCCAATTCGCGAGTATGCTTGCTTTGTTCCTCAAAACGCCACAGCTGCTTAACGATATTTAAGCTGGTTAATAAAGTAGTGGGGGTCGCCACTAACACATTATTTTGTAGTGCATCTTGATACAAGGTGGGTTTGTGTTTCACGGCTTCGACAAAGGCGGATTCCACCGGGATGAACATGATCACCACCTCGGGCGAATTAAGACCTGGTAAGCGCTCATACGATTTACTTCCAAGCTCTTTTATACGCGCGGTGACCGCCTCACAGTGCGCTACGATGGCTTGATTGGCTTCACTGTCAGTGGCGGCATTAATATAACGGGTATAGGCATTTAAAGAGGTTTTAGCATCGATTACTAAGTGCCTAGACTGGGGAAGGTAGACCACCACGTCGGGACGAAAATTGCCCTCTTCGGTAGTAAAGTTCACTTCTCTTTGGTAATCGCTTCCAGCTCTTAGGCCTGCACTGTCCAGCACATTTTCGAGCATCAACTCGCCCCAGTTGCCTTGCGCCTTTTTTTGCCCTTGTAAAGCACTGGTGAGCTTGTCGGCTTGCTCGGTCATGGCTTTGTTGTTGGCTTGCAGGTGCAGCAATTCGGTTTGCAGTGAAGCCCGCTGTTTTAACTCTTCACTGTGGATAGCTTCCATTTTATCACGAAAGCCTTTGAGTTCACCTTGAACTGGCTGTAGCAGCTGTTGTAGCTTTTCTTTGCTTTGATGGCTGAAACGCTCACTTTTCTCTTCGAAAATTTGATTCGCTAAGTTGTGAAACTCTTCTTTGAGCTGCGCTTTTGCTTCTTGTAATTGCGATAACTGTTGCTCAAAACCGATCTGCTTTTGCTCAAGTGTGGTTCGCAGGTTTGCCATTTCGACTTCTAATTCATGAGCATGAACCTGTATTTCCTCTTTAGCATCTTGCTCACGCTGCCACAACTGTTGATATTCGCTACTTTGCCTTTGCCGCTCGGCCAGTCGCGCTTGCAATTGTTGTAGTTGACCGTGATTTTGTAGTTGTTGGGTTTGCAGCTGTTGCACTTGCTGTTGGGCCAAGTCAACTTCAGCTTGTTTGGCGGCGCTCAGATCCGATAACTGTTGCTTGGCTCGAGCTCGTGTGAGCCACAACCAAGGCGCCGTGACTGCAACGCCAGCAGCAACTAAACTGAGACTGTACCAAAGAGGGGTGTTTAAAAGCATAGACCAAAGCATATCGACTTCTCTGCAACGAACCTGCTTTAATCATACCTTAGATAATAATTTCAATCACTTATCATTTGTCTATGTGGTCGCCATTGAAGCGATAACCGGCACCATAAACGGATTCAACGACTTTAGTCGATACACCTAGTAACTTGATTTTTTTACGAATATTTTTTATGTGGCTGTCTATGACCCGATCTGAAATATCGAAGTTATCGGGCTGGATATGATCGAGGATCTGCTGTCTGGAAAACACTCGGTTCGGCGCGTGATAGAGCAGGGCAAAGACATCAAACTCAACCTTGGTTAATGGTAATGGCTGACCATTTAACTTGACGTTGAGCGCCGCGTTATCTACCTCAATCGGCTTTTGATAGGCGTTGGTATTGGCACAGCGACGCAAAATCGCCCTCATCCGCATCACCAGCTCAGCGGCACTAAATGGCTTACAGACATAATCATCAGCGTCAAATTCCAAGCCTTTTAAACGGTCGCCTTCCGTCACTTTTGCCGTCAGCATGACTATCGGAACCTCCGAAAAAGCGCGAATTTGTTGTAAACAACTCACGCCATCTTGGTTAGGTAGCATGATGTCCATTAAGATAGCATCTGGCTGGTTGCGCTTTACCCAGGAAACCACTTCAGCACCATCATCGATGTGGTGCATATCAAAGCCTGAGGCACGGAAAAACAGCAGTACTTGTTCGGCAATATCAAGATCGTCCTCAACAAGTAGGATCTGGGCAGGGGTCGACATGAACTTATTTACTCTTTGCTTTTAACTGTTGTAATTGTTGTTTGACTTGATTTTTTAGCTTATCGGAAAGCGTTTCATCAAACAATAACATGGTTAATATACTCGCTAAGTCTTCTGAGCTGGCGACTTCATGCAAAAGATCATAGTCTGTTGTTGATTGCGTCTCAATAAAGTTTAGCTGTGAAAGCGTAGTGGCGTAGTGGCGTAGTGGCGTAGCAAAGCATAATTTCAGTTCCAGTTGTGTGATATCCGTTATAGCTATTAAAAGCCAAGAATATGGAACAAAAATGGAGCAGCGAAAAAAACCAACTTTTTTGTCGAGTTAATTTGTGACATCGGATTGATGAAAAAAGAAAAGCCAGCTTTTCAGCTGGCTCATTACAATCAGTAACAAAGGGGAAATCAACATATGCCTACTGCTAAACGATTTCGCAACAAGCATAACAATAGACTTAGCCACTCAGCGATAGTTCAAAATTATTTTTAATTTTTTATCAACGCCAGCATTTGCGATTCGTCGAACTGGTTTAATTTCACTCCAGCGTCGGCAAATAGAGCATCAACTAAGGCTTGTTTGTCTCTTTGCATCTTGAAAACTTTTTCTTCTATGGAGCCTGCCATCAGTAGCTTATAGACAAATACCGGTTTATCTTGGCCAATTCGATAAGCGCGATCCGTTGCTTGATTTTCAACAGCTGGGTTCCACCAGGGATCAAAGTGGATCACCGTATCGGCCTGCGTTAAATTTAACCCCGTACCACCAGCTTTTAGGCTGATCAGAAATATATTACAACGACCTTCGGTAAAAGCGGCAATGGCATTATCGCGCTGCCGAGTTTGTCCTGTGAGCATAGTGTATTTTAGTGCCTGCTCCTGACACTGCTGCGCAATTAACTCTAAGACACTGGTAAACTGGCTAAAAATAATAATTTTCCGGCCTTCTTTTAGTAACGTTGGCAGATGTTGCGCCAGCCATTCAAATTTCGCCCCACGGTACTCGGTTGCGGTTTTGTCCACTAACTGAGGATGACAGCAAATTTGTCTCAGCTTGAGCAAAGCGTCTAAAAAGGCCAGCTTGCTGCGCTCAACTCCCTGCTCATGGAATAAAGTAACCAGTTTATTTTCCACTTGCCGTTGCACACTTTGATACAGTGCATGCTGGGATTCAGAGAACTCCAGCTCTTTTACCAGTTCGGTTTTGTTTGGCAGCTCTTGCACCACTTCAGATTTCGTCCGGCGCAAAATAAATGGCGCGATAAGACTACGTAACTCTCTCGCTTTAGCGCTGTCTTGCTCTTTTTCAATAGGAATTTGAAAATGCTGTTTAAACTGTTGCTTAGTACCCAAAACATCGGGCATAACAAAGTCCAACAAGGACTTTAGCTCCAATAAATTGTTTTCCACTGGCGTACCACTTAAGCACAGTTTAAACCGCGCCGCTAAACTTTTAACGCATTTTGAGATTTGCGCCGCTTCGTTTTTAATGTATTGCGCTTCATCTAATACAATGGAATCAAACGCCAAGTTTTTATAAAAGCTAGCATCTCTTTTCAGCAGCGGATAAGTGGTAAGAATAAATTTCGCCCCTTGCACCTCATTTAGCGCTTTATCACGATGTGCACCATGAATAATCGTTAGCGGTAAATGCGGCGCAAAACGCTTAAATTCATCACGCCAATTACCCACTAAACTGGTTGGGCATACGATTAAGCTCGGTTGCGATACTAGGGTATTATGCTGAGCAATAAAATAGGCAATCACCTGCAAGGTTTTGCCCAGCCCCATGTCATCGGCAAGAATACCACCGAGCTGATGGCGATTAAGAAACTTCAGCCAATTTACTCCCTGTATTTGGTAATCACGCAAAGTAAAGTTTTGCCCTTCGCTGGCCGGAATAACTTGTTGCTCTTTAATGGGCTGCTCAATTTCAGCTAAATAATCGAGCAGCTTGGGATCGTCAGACACCGCCTCAAGGTGGTCCAGCTGGAACAGCTGCTTAGCGTATGACAAAGGAAATTTAAATTGCCCGCTCGAAAGGTAATAACTAAAACGGGCTTTTAACCCCATCAGGGCATCATATACGGCCTTAGGTAAGGCATAGAATTGCTCACCAATGCAAACATAATGATAGTCATGTGCCAGGTTATTGAGCTCGTGGCTCTCAGACTTCTCCCAGTTAAGAGTGATGGGTTTGTCATCAAACATCACTTTACCTAGCACATGATGCTGCTTATCACGCTTGAGGTAGATTTTCACCGTAGGCGTAATTACTTGACTGTCACCGTGCAACTCATCAACCACCCAGCGCTTAACTTGGAGATATGGCCGCACTTCTTGATTGAACCAATGAATGGATACGCCATCGTTACTTGGCAGTGAAAAGGTATCTCCCTCATGGCTGAAGCCTAAGCCGCTGAGCAGTTGTTCACAGCGCGCTTTGTGTTTGCTCTTGGCAGATTTTGCTAATGGCTCAATTCGAAAGCCTGCCGGTCCTGCTTTATCTAACTTTATCAGTCGTGCCACCTGAGCTTGCTGCTGGGCAAGCTGCATTAATCCTTGCGGCGCAGCGATGACATCGTCATTAAAGATATCCTGAAAACGTGCCATCACTTGCTCTATTTTTTCTTCGCTGACGGCGGGCATGGTATGTAAATGGGCAATTTCTTGAGCCGTTAAATCGGTTTCAATGCGCCCGACAACAAGCTTATCGGTATCAAGATAAACTGGGGGGTCGGTTTTTATTAAACGCCATTGTTCCACCCCGGCTAGGCGGCTACGTAGCTGATACTGGCTGCCTTGTTGATGCCAGTAGAAGTCTAGACTTTGTTTGTGACCAAATAGCAGAGGCTGGCGGTCGTTTTGATAGTAACAACGATGGCTGTGAATAAGTTGCGTTAAGGCATTAAAGCCCCAGCTGCCAAATAATTCAAAATGACCTGGGGTATTTTGTGAGCGGATCCAACTGAATAATCGAAAATCACTTTCCAGCAGTCCTGAAGGCGCCACCTGACTGTTCAATTGTTGCTCAGTTAAGGCTCTACCCAAAGGATACTGACCGTCTGGACGGTTAGGTGACACCTTGGGGTTGACCAGAATTTCATTGGCCCGAGGCTCCAAAACAAACAGTAACACGTTATCAGCATCTTGATGCTCTATTGACTGTAACTGTGCTAATTCATTAAACCAGTCATTGACTAAAAATGCCTCACCGAAACCGCCAGAGTGTTCAATTTTGAGTTTTAATAATACCGCAGCAATATGCCGGCATTTGGGATTATTGGAACATGAACAGTTGGCTTCAACGTGCGCAGATCCTTGTTTGTGGGTAATTTTGATGTGCTGGGTAAAAGTATTGCCATAGTTACCTAAGACTTGGGCGTCGATTTGGGCAAAATTGTCGCTGTGATGTAAGTAACAAACCTGATCGTCTTGCAGATACTCTTTGGCCTTATTTAATAAAGCCGAGTTAAAGTACTGTCTAAGAAAGCGCTCAGACAATGGAAACTGGTTCGCTTGCTCTTGTTTGATCTCTTCAAATAAGGCGAAAAGTTGCTCTTTTGATAACTGCGATGACATTAGTAGCACGTAGACTGAAAACTAAAGAACCAGTATATGAAATTCGGGTTTTGAGCTAAAGAGAGAAATGCGAGAAAAAGGGTAAAAATAAACTGGTTGGAGCTCAAGTGTTGCTAAATAACCCAAGTTGGCCGTAAATTTGACCAACCTGGGGTTAGGGTAATTAATTGTAACTACCGAGCAGCTTTTGCAGCTGTTCTAAACGCTTATCGGTTAAGACGCGATTATCAATTTTAACCGTAATATCACCGCTTTTAAGATTGCGCTGCAGCTTGACGTAATCGTTCTCAAGGATCGATTCAACTCGACTGCTGTTTTCACCAAAGGTGGTCAAAAATTTAGTGATCTGCAGTGCGCGCTTTTCGTCGCTCATCGATTCATTCATAAAGCTTTGCTCTGGAAGCGCGCGTACTCGCTCAGCAAAGTTTTCAGGTGAATCAGACTTGGCGTTAATCAACTTTTTCGCTGCTTCTCGGCCTAAATGATTGGCGGTAGGGTATAACTTCAAAACATCAACCGGAATGCTTTCAAAGGCTTTAATGGCATCAGCGATGGCGGTATGTGATACGCCTTCGACAGCAGCGATTTCACGGTAAGATCCTTTTTGTCCCTGCGCTACTAGACGCTGCTTTGTAGCCGCATACGCCTGACCTAATTCCCATAAGCTTGGAGCAATGTATTGATCCGAAGACACAGCCAAGACTTTGGCGTCTTCATCACTAAAGTCCGCTGAGCTTAGAACGACATAATCGGCTTTTGCCAGCATACAGGCTTTTCTGCGACGCGAGCCTGACAACACTTGTAACTTGCCATTATGCTCCCAACACAACGCAGGATGAAGGTTGCGCTTATCCTTTTCAATTGCAGGCAATATGTCTGCGACGGCTTTTTCACCAAGCAAGGTTTGCTCTCTGCGGTTTTGACCATACACACAGGTACGAGACTCTATTTCAGAGAAAGGAATGATCTGACAGGTTAAAACAATGGTTTTATTAGGATCGCTTGGTGCGGGCATGGTAACCACATCACCGACTTTTGCCTGATCCAGTAGATCATCTAAACTGCTTCCTTCCACAGCAGTGGCGAAAGGATCCATACGGGTATCATTTTTACGTTTTCTAGCCATTTTTTAACCTTTATTATTCTGCTAGTGAAGATTGCGTTGACGGCCAGTTAGAGCGGATCAGCATCTCTAATTCATCAACCACATCTTTGATGTTTTCCTGTGCTTTTAATAGCGCTTCTCTACTGGCTAAGCTATCAGAAGTTTTTTGATCAAAAATAGTGTTAAACGAGGATGAACTGGCGGTGATTGCAGAGCTATGGTTAATTGGGTAGCTCATTACTTGGCGTCCAAACGCACTTCTTACATCTTTGACAATATCGCGTTGCGAGTGATTACCTTTTACATAATTGGTCACTAGAAATTGCATAAAGTCCCAACCTTCATGACCGAGTGCAGCAACGGTATGGTAAATTTCCCCCAAACGCTTGAGGTATTTGTTGTTGGCATCAAAGTCTACGGCTTCCGGGTGAACCGGTATTAGCATCGCGGTTGAAGCCATTAAGGCGTTGTAGAACATGAAGTTTAACGACGGTGCCGTATCGACCAAAATAATGTCGAACTGATCCGCTACCGGGTCGATGACTTTTTCCTTAAGCTTATGGTAATGCCTGGTTTTTTCATAGCTTGAGCTTTCTTTTAATTCCGTTGCGGTTTCATGCTCAAAGTAAAAGTCATCCATGCCAGAGGGCAGTACTCGAATATTAGGGATATGAGTGGTTTGAAATGAATTAGACACTAAATCTTGCCAGGTCTCACCCTCATCTAGTTCGATGCAGTCACGCATTAGATCGCCCACAGTAATGGGTTCGTGCTCTTTAGCAGGAAAGAAACTGGAGGACGATCCTTGCGGATCTAGATCAATGATACCAATTCGATAGCGTTTAATATTGGTAGTGGCCAACGCGGCTGCAATATTAACCAAGCTGGTAGTTTTACCACAACCACCTTTTAGACTGTTGATGACAATAACTTGAAGCTTATCATCTGCTTTTCTTTGATCAGCCTCGACACCAAGCACTTCAGCCATGGCAAAAATATTGGCTAATGTATAAGCATAGTGACCATTGGCACCTTTTTTAATATTGATATCATCGAAATCGCCTTGATCATGACGACGTTTCAAAGTCCGGTTATTAACACCAAGCAGGTCGGCCGCGGCTTTTTGCGTGTAAGTTCTTAGTTCCTTATCTTCAGTTTTTAGGTGTGCCCTATAATGTTGGATACGACCTGCTAAAGATTTTTCTGCAACTTCTGCCGTTGCTTTTAACAAACGGTAAGTTGATAGCGCGTTGTTATTTATCGACATACACATTATCCTTTATTTGATGCCGTTTATTATAATGTCCATATATTTACCTGTAAACACAAAAAAATAAAGACATTTATTGATTACCTTGCCTCTAAGTATAAATAAAGAAGTTTAGATATGGTTAAATATATAGGTATTAAAGGCTAAGGTACCAAGATCTTGTTTTTACTGATTGTTTTATATGAATATTTTTTAAAATACCAGATCGCTTTTTTACCTAGTTAAGATCCGATCTTTTATAACTAACAGATCACCTTTTTACTAAGCCATATTTCATTTTGCTATATATAAACAGTTTATACACAGGGTTATCCACTTCTGTGTTCGCTGAGATCAAAATATTACTAAGTAATATCAGTGAGTTATTCACACTCAGCAGATGATCTACCGATGTTCACTAGATAAGGATCTGATCTCTACTTAGAAGAGATCAGATCTTTACTAATCAGAAAGCTATTTTTCCACAGCTTCCTTGCGATGACCACTAAATTCAGAGGCTTACAGCCTGTAAAAAGGGCTGGTTAACTGTAAAGATCTCTCTTAGTTAGTAAAATTTTGATCTCTAAGCCTCACACAGTTAGTATAATCATGATCTCGATAAAAAAGTGTTCTCAGATCACTTTTTTACTAACTTTAATAATTAACTTTTTTCGTTGAATATGTTGTTATTAAGCGTCACGATTTTTTGGAAGTAAAAACAATGAGCCGAAAGGTGAACATTTCTGTAGACAACCTGCCAGATTCACTGCGTGGACAGATCCATGGAGTTGAAAGTGCAATCGATAACGAAAGCTTGGCATTGTTCACTGATAATAAAGATGTTCGAGTATCTCTTGAAACTGCACATGGGTTAAGAGCCTACTCAAATACGTTTAATCATTATGACCTTTGGGGTCGTTTTGTTCGTTCTGGACATAAAAAACTGGCGTTGGAAGATGCTCCGAAGAAAACAATCGTAACCAGAAAAATATCAGAAAAAGTTGATGGTATTCTTTACGAAGGTGAAATTAAGATAACACCGGCTGTAGTAAGCACTAAAAAAGATGGTGATGAAGAAGAATTCTTAGTTTGGCCGTCTGATAGAGAAGAAAAAGTTGAACGAGCTCTCATTCGTTTAGCTTCAAAAGGAAAAATCGTAAAAATTAATTTTAAGTCCGGTATTCAATACGCGGTTATTTTTTCCATGAATGAACTGGCGCAAGAACTAAAAGCGGTTGGTCAATCAATGCCATATCCGCAAATCAAAGAATCGTTGGAAGCGTTGCAAGGTTCAAAACTCTCTTTTAAATACACTGCGACAGACACTAAAAACCCAGATATTGATGACTCGTTTTATGAGTCGAACATGAACTTTTTATCCTCATTGCATTTTAGTGGTAAAAAAGGGCAGGGCGGTAACATCAAATGCGTCGCTTGTTTAAATGCGTTTGTTCATAATATGATCGATAACCTTGAATATAAGGGTTACTACTTTAATAGCGCGCAAGAATTGAAACGAGGTTTATCTCGTTGGATGATGCTTCGCCTTTATCACCTTTGGCGTTATGCGGCACCGGGTAAAACTTATCACTTCAGGCTCATTTCCATTATGGAAAAATACGGCTCAATTTATGCGGATGACAAAATTACCGATAATAAGTTAAAAGCATTGCGTCGTGATATGACCACAACGATGAAAGATTTAATAGAAAAAGGGGCAATCTCAGAATATAACATTTCCAATGTTAAAGATGAGAAAACCGGTAAAATTATTGACTACGTCTATGAAATGCATCCATCGGCACAGTTTTGTGATGAAATTTTGGCATTGAACAAACACCATAAACGCATTGAGATTCAAGGCGGAAAGCGGATAGTTGAAAATGCCGAAGTCATTGACGAAGACACCCTCGAAGAAATTGTAAAAAAATAACTTAGCGTGGAAAGGCGCTAATTATTTTTTTGCAAAGTGCCAAAGAATGTTCTTACCATACCCTATGAGTACAATGTCATTACAGTCATTGTACTTTCTTCTTTATGGCACTTTTCTATCTTATCTTTATCATTCCTTCCGAGTTAATACCTACTGACCAATAAGTATTGTTATTCGTGTAAAAATCGCGGATCACTGAACTGCCAAACATTGCGAAGCAGAGTGACTTTGCTGTTTTATTTCAATTATGGATCATAGCCAATTGTCATCCATTTTTGGGTTATTTGAAGCAGTAAGTTTGCTGCAAGTGGTGGACAACTCAAGACAAAATTACCGACTTGCTTGTATAAATGAGAGTAATACTTTGCCAACAAGACATGAGAGCTGTGTTACCGACAAAAGTTTCTTCTCTCAAACCTTCTTCATGAGGCAAATGAGTATCAAAGCAATATCAACAGTAAGGTTTTGGCTTTTATTGAGGTAAAACAGAATAACGAAATTGCTCGACTCGCGGAGTATGACTAAGAAATAAAAATATGATTGTGTTCTACTTTTGACACTCATAGCAGGCATTATTATTTTTTTATCTGAGGGAGTAGCAAAGGCGTTAAACGTTTCTTACTTAAAATAACTTACTTGCAGAATGACTTGTTCTAGATGCAAGGGAGCTGACTGGCAAAATTATTCTTGTCAGTAACTCGATGACGAAATTAAGCAAACTGCTATTAGGTATTGCTCTACTGACTAAATGCATTGCATTTAAAGTCAGTTAGTACCAACAAACCAATGCTTTGCTTTTGAGTTTATTTGCGTTCATTTTATGAGACTAATTAGTCTAACCTCGATTTCCTAAGTTTATAAATTATTAGCTATTAATACTCTTTATTTTAAAGTAAGTGTGTACTCACTATAAAATATGCTATACCATAACAGCAATATTTATGAAGCAGATGTTGCCACACAACTTTATAATATTTATTCGCTGTAACGCTAAAAAATACACCTTAGTTCAGTTCTGTGAGTGGCCACCTGAAAATAAGTTTATTTTTAAGTTGTTTGAAAACTTGCTAATGGTGGAGATTCTTTTGCTATTTATGTTTTGGCATATATACAATAGCTTGAAGCAGTGTAACTAATGGCCATTATGTCTTAAATGCTCAAAGACAAGGGAGTATATGATGATTCATACCGATATAAGTATGTAAGTGCTAACTATAAAAAGATGCTTTAGACTTACTCGTTAATACGACTCATATATAATCAACACCTATACTCGCTTTTATAACTAGAGGAATCTAACAGCAACCACTACGAGAGAGTTTGCATACAGCAAGATGTAGAACACATCATACTTATATTGATAAAGCATATGATTATGTTAAATCGTATGCTTGAACAGGTTATCAGACCATAGGTGTTAAAAATGCTTCTAAAAACGCTCGAGGTAGATGCGGTCAACTAAGAAATTATATTGGCGTTTTCTTGGATGGCTTTCATTTTGAGTATAATTACTGAGCTCGCCAAGTTTGGTCTCTGGATTCGGATTCAAAATGATAAAAGGCAATGCCGCACTCACATGGTAGCGATTTTGGGCTGAGAACCGAACATTCACTTCTGGGGTTACGCGAGTGGGGCGACGTATCCGTAATTTGGTATCTTCGGCTAAACTGGCAACTCGGTATTTTTCTTGTTCAACTAACTGTAACCATTGCTCTTGGTCTATCCTTCTTGGGTTAGCATAGTTAGATGAACGGTTTAGCATTTCAAGTGCGACCTTTTTGCTTAATACTTTTGTTGCGTGCTTTTTCATCCATGTAAACCTAACGGAGTAAGGGGTTTCTGATTCAAAGTGGATCTTTCGATATGCGGCTAAAGTAAGTAAGTCGGGAACGGCAGCATGGACGGCCTCAAATCGGGCATCGTTATTTTCTATTTCTAAAATTGCTTTTTTAAATTCATCTTTCGCTTTATTCACGGCTTGAAGTCGAGACTTTATATTGTTGTTTCGATCGTTAATTAGCAGCAAACCAGGGTAACGTTGCACTAATTTTCCGCTTGCTTTGTCTTGCAAAAATAAATCTTGATATGCTTGCAAACAAAACTTCAATGCTTGTTCACCTTCATACTTTTTAACTTGGATTTCTTCAGGAGCTACTTTTTCATCTTCTTTTGTTGCTTTGGGTAAAGCATAAAAAGACGCTTTTTTTACGTCGGCATTTTTGATTTCAGCAACGAGTTGATTAATATGTGTGTTTAAAATATCAAAGGTTGAACGTATAGAAAATGTTGTCATACTTGTATGATGTGTTCTTTTAATAAGACAATTATATCAAATTTTCCGTATTTAGGGGGTAGTTAATCGTTTAATTATCGAAATCATTAAGGTTTACTTATGCACTGCTTTTTGAATATCTACCTAACTATAGCTTCAATTTAAAATTCTTTAAGAATTAAGTGGTATGATGTGTTCTTTATTCTCACGCGATGATAAGCCAATCCTTAAAGGCTCGCAATCGCTTAATGCAAATATTCATATCTGCCACAGTTGGATACCAAAAAAACGATATCGGACATAGTGGTTAAGAAGATATAGTAAGACAGCTTGTCTCGCTGCGATTAGTTAACGCGATTCTAAATAGGGTATAGACCTTGCAATTTTTAAATACAAAAAGCCTGGTCAATTCAGTACCTTTTAATCTTCGGGGGTAATAACAACAATAGGATTTGCATTGGGGGTTATTAATCAGCAAAACTCCCATAGGTCTTACAACAATACTTCCAACAAGGCAGAAGCTACAAAAGCGCAGAATCACTTAAGAAATAAAAGCCCAAGAACTTTTTAAGGATCTGCGCTAATACATTGAAATGGCTTCAGGCGATACGACGTAAAACATCCACTTACTGCTACTTATTTGCTCAAAGCCCGTTGCTTTTTTAAACTCAGATTAACTAAGCATGCATATTTAAATCGCAAAGCGAACCTTTGCTTTTGTCAAATGTATAAAAAACAAATGACATACTAGCTATAATATAAAGTTAAATAGTATGATGTGTTCTTGATTTACTACATTTCTCTTGATGTAACAGGTCACATGGGGTAGTGTTCATGTGTGGTAACACATATAGGAATGAGGAAATTATAATGGCCAATTGGAGCCCAAGTAGCTGGAGAGATAAGCCTATCCTGCAGCAGCCTGAATACCCAGATTCAGAGCAGTTAAAAAAAGTCGAATCCGAACTGAATGCCGCACCACCTTTGGTGTTTGCTGAAGAAACAAGAAGCTTATATAAAAGTTTAGCGGATGTTTGTGAAGGCAAGGCATTTATATTACAAGGTGGTGATTGTGCCGAGTCTTTTTCAGACTTCAGTGCAGCAAATATTCGCGACACCTTTAAAACCCTTTTGCAAATGGCCGTTGTGCTTACCTACGGTGGCAAATGCCCAGTGGTAAAAATTGCCAGAATGGCAGGGCAGTACGCAAAACCACGTTCTTCTGATTATGAAACAATTAATGGCGTGTCTTTACCATCATACCGTGGTGACATTGTTAATAGTTTTGAATTTACTGAAGATGCGCGGATACCCGACCCACAGAGGTTGATGAAGGCCTATCATCATAGCGCAGCGACGCTTAATTTACTTCGCGCATTTGCCCAAGGTGGTCTTGCTGATTTACACCAAGTCAACCGCTGGAATATGAGTTTTGTTGCTGCGAATCCACTTAAAGATAAATTCCAGATGCTCGCGGAGCGAATTCAAGAAGCGCTTGAGTTCATGGAAGTGTGTGGTGTGGATTCAACCGTAGCCCCTAGTCTAAAAGAAACTCAGCTTTATACTTCCCACGAAGCCCTATTGCTAGGATACGAAGAAGCGTTAACTCGCCGCGACCACTTAAGCGGTGACTGGTATGATTGTTCTTCGCATTTTGTTTGGATTGGGGAGCGTACAAGACAATTGGATCATGCTCATATTGAGTTTTTCCGCGGTATTAAAAACCCAATTGGGGTTAAAGTCGGCCCAGGTATGCAAGAAGATGAGCTTATCAATCTTATTGACGCGCTAAACCCAGACAATATTCCAGGTCGCTTGACGCTTATTACGCGGATGGGTGCCGATGTATTGCCGGAAAAACTACCAAAACTAGTGCGCCGAGTGCAGCAAGAAGGACGAAAAGTCATTTGGACGTCCGATCCAATGCACGGCAACACAGAAAAGTCCAGTACTGGCTACAAGACCCGTAGTTTCAATAATATTTTACGTGAAATTAGCCAGTTTTTTGCTGTTCACAAAGCAGAAGGCAGCTACCCAGGTGGCGTTCACTTGGAAATGACTGGTCAACACGTCACGGAATGTACTGGCGGTGCCTATGGTCTTTCTGATGAAGATTTATCACAGCGTTATCGCACCCAATGTGATCCGCGTTTAAATGCAGACCAAGTACTTGAACTTGGCTTCTTAGTTGCGGATCTTTTAAAAGACGCTAGAAAATAATAATACCTTTTAGTGGTTAAAAGAAAGGCTGCAGCAGCAGCCTTTTTTAATACTTATGGCGTTTAAGTCCTGTCTCTGAAATAATCTTGGCTGATATTTCTTCAACAGAATATCGCGTGCTGTTGAGAAAGGGCACCTTATATTTTTTGAATAACATCTCAACTTCCCGTATTTCAATACGACATTGTCTTATTGATGCATAGCGAGAGTTGGCCATACGTTCCTGTCTTATAGCGGCAAGACGCTCTGCGTCTATGGTTAGGCCAAATAGTTTCTTTCTATATTTATCTAAACATTTTGGTAAGCGGCCACTTTCTAAATCCTCTTCAGTCATAGGGTAGTTTGCAGCCTTAATGCCATATTGTAATGCCAAATATAAGCTAGTAGGTGTCTTACCGCTACGGCTTACTCCCACCAAAATAATATCTGCTTCGTTATAATCTTTTATATTTGCGCCGTCATCATTGGCTAAAGCATAATTAACCGCATCGATTCTAAAGTCGTAACTGGATTCGTGAATACTGTGTGTTCGGTGCATTTTAGGAACTGGTTTTACTTTCAATTCGCGTTTTACTATTTCACTGGCATAAGATAAAAAGTCATAACACACTCCTTGCGAAGACGCGATAATGTCAGATAACTCTGGATTAACAAAAGTAAAAAATACCAGCGGCTTTTGCCCAGAAGATTCGGCTATTGAATCGATTAAGGTTTTAATTTCATTCGCTTTATTAGTTGTCTCAACAAACGGAATGGTCTGATGATTAAAATCAACAGGAAACATAGAAAGCGTTGCATGACCGAAGACTTCAGAGGTGATGGCGGTGCCATCCGATATATAAAATGCGGTTCTCATATGGCAATTATTCATTCAGAAATTAGTGAAAATAAGCCGTCGTGGTTTACGAAGACTGCCTTACCGTTGTAGAATGCACTCGACCTAATGGAAAGGTCAAATAATCTCTCACATTTAATACAATTTGTTTTGGAGACAGTTCCGTGCAAGACTACGTTCTCTGGTATCAAGAGTTAGGTATGCAAGACGTACCTCGAGTTGGTGGTAAAAACGCTTCTCTAGGTGAAATGATATCTAACCTTGCTAACGCTGGTGTACAAGTGCCAGGTGGATTCGCTACAACCGCTGAAGCATTTAATGAGTTCCTTGAACAATCAGGGCTCAATGAAAAAATCCACAGTATTTTAGATTCCCTCGATGTTGACGATGTCAACGAACTGGCCAAAGTCGGCGCCCAAATACGTCAATGGGTCATCGACACACCTTTCCAACCAGAACTAGACGCAGCAATTAAAGACGCCTATCAGCAACTTCACGGTGATGCTAACCAAGATGTGTCATTCGCAGTTCGCTCCTCAGCCACCGCAGAAGACATGCCTGACGCCTCCTTCGCAGGCCAACAAGAAACCTTTTTGAATGTTCGTGGTATCGATGCCGTTATGGTAGCGATTAAACACGTTTTCGCATCACTCTTTAATGACCGTGCAATTTCATATCGTGTTCACCAAGGTTATGACCACCGTGGTGTAGCACTTTCTGCAGGTATTCAGCGCATGGTTCGTTCTGATAAGGCCGCTTCTGGAGTCATGTTCTCTATTGATACAGAATCTGGTTTTGAGGACGTGGTTTTTGTCACCTCGAGCTATGGCTTAGGTGAAATGGTAGTACAGGGCGCCGTTAACCCGGATGAGTTTTATGTTCATAAGCCAACGCTTGCCAATGCCAAACCCGCGGTGTTAAAACGCAATATTGGTTCAAAAGCCATTCAAATGATTTACTCAAGCGATGAGTCGCACGGTAAACAAGTTGAGATTGTGGATGTTGACTCTGCACTTTCAAACCGCTTCTCAATCACTGATGCTGAAGTAGAAGAGTTGGCAAAACAAGCGGTAATCATCGAAAAGCATTATGGTCGTCCAATGGACATCGAGTGGGCTAAAGATGGCAATGACGGTAAGCTTTACATCGTTCAGGCTCGTCCAGAAACCGTTCGCTCTAACGAAGACGCTAACGTCATGGAGCGTTTCCAGCTTAAACAGAAATCCAACGTTATTGCCGAAGGCCGTGCCATTGGCCACAAAATCGGTAGCGGTGTTGTCAAAGTGTTGAGCTCGATTGATGAAATGGACTCAGTTAAACCTGGCGATGTATTGGTTACTGATATGACCGACCCTGATTGGGAACCTATCATGAAACGCGCCTCTGCTATTGTAACTAATCGCGGCGGCCGTACTTGTCATGCTGCAATTATAGCCAGAGAGCTTGGCATTCCAGCCGTTGTAGGTTGTGGTAATGCTACGGATTTAATCACTAACGGTACACAAGTTACGGTATCGTGTTCAGAGGGTGACACAGGTTACATTTACGAGGGTGAACTTGAGTTTGACGTGATTTCTTCACGCATTGACTCTATGCCAGACATTCCCATGAAGATCATGATGAACGTCGGTAACCCAGACAGAGCATTCGACTTTGCCAAGCTACCTCATGCCGGTATTGGCTTAGCGCGTCTTGAATTTATCATCAACAGAATGATTGGTATTCACCCCAAAGCACTGTTACATTTTGATAAACAAGACGCTGCGTTGCAGGCCGAAATAACAGACATGATTGCCGGTTATGATTCGCCTGTTGAATTCTACATCAATAAACTGGTTGAAGGCATTGCCACCTTAGGTGCTTCTTTTGCACCAGAGCGTGTTATTGTGCGTATGTCCGACTTTAAGTCGAACGAATACGCCAACCTGGTAGGTGGTCAACAGTTCGAGCCGGAAGAAGAAAACCCAATGATTGGTTTCCGTGGCGCATCACGTTATATCTCTAAAGACTTTAGAGAATGTTTTGCTCTCGAGTGTGAAGCCATCAAACGTGTTCGCAATGACATGGGTTTGACCAATGTCGAAATCATGATCCCGTTCGTGCGCACATTAGAAGAAGCCGCTCAAGTCATCCAATTACTTGAAGAACACGGTCTAAAACGTGGTGAAAATGGCTTAAAAGTAATTATGATGTGCGAACTGCCATCGAATTGCTTATTAGCGGAAGAGTTCCTTGAGTATTTCGATGGCTTCTCTATTGGCTCGAACGATTTAACTCAGCTAACTCTTGGCCTTGATAGGGATTCTGGCTTAATCGCACATTTATTCGATGAGCGCAATCCTGCGATTAAAAAGCTACTGTCAATGGCGATTCAAACTGCAAAAGCCAAAGGTAAGTACGTTGGTATTTGTGGTCAAGGCCCTTCTGATCACGAAGACTTTGCAGCCTGGTTGGTAGAACAAGGTATTGATTCGGTCTCACTCAATCCAGATACGGTATTAGAGACTTGGTTATACCTAGCAGAGAAATTTAAAGCATAAAAATAATGGCCTCGATTTTTCGAGGCCTATTTTTTAAGTAGCTGGTCAAGTTTATAACAACCTTCTTTAAACATAACCTGAGTACGTCTTAACGGTTTTCTAGCATTTGGGTGATTAATCGCAAAGCACAGCAATGCGGCAAGTAAAAACACCACCGATGGACCCGGTACAATAATAAAGATTAGCGCTAACACGACAAACAAAGCACCTAGAAAGTCATAAAAATATTTCATATTTCGTCTCCTCTAAATCTAAAGTATACAAAGCTTCGTAAAATATAATATTTCGATTTGTAACAAAGCATAAAATTCTCAATTTGATGTGACACGCTTCGTGTTACAATCACGCTAAACAAAGCAGTGTAGACCGTCATGATCGCAAAAATTAGCCAACAAGATTCAGCCAACCAAGTAATTAATCTTTATCAGGAAAAGCTAAAATCCGCGGGGTTTCTTGGTGACATAGATACGAGTTATGCTACTCGACTGGTCACTTCAACTGACAATAGTATTTATCAGCAAGTGCCACAAGCGGTACTGTTTCCGAAATCAGATAAAGACATAAAACTCGCTTTAGACATTGCGCAACAAGACCCTTTTTTATCTTTAACGTTCGGGCCTCGTGGTGGCGGTACTGGTACCAACGGCCAATCACTAACACCCGGTATAGTAATTGATCTTTCACGGCACATGCGTGAAATTTTAGAAATTAACGAAAAAGAAGGGTGGGTTCGTGTTCAAGCCGGTGTAATTAAAGATCAACTCAATGACTTTTTGCGCCCTTATGGCTATTTTTTCTCGCCGGATCTATCCACCAGTAATCGCGCAACCATTGGCGGCATGATTAATACCGACGCATCAGGGCAGGGCTCTTTGGTTTATGGTAAGACAAGTGATCATGTTTTAGGGTTAAAAACATTTTTAGTGGATGGTACAGAACTAAACACGTCTCGTTTGGCCATAGACAAAGCACAACTGCTCGCAGAACAACCAGGGAAAGTGGCAGAAATCTATCAGCAAGTTATTGATATCTGCAAGAATAAACGCGAACTTATTGTGCAAAAATTCCCCCGTCTAAACCGTTTCTTAACCGGTTATGACTTAGAGAATGTGTTTGATGATTCCCTTACCAGCTTCGATTTATCCAGGATCATCACCGGTTCCGAAGGGTCTCTTGGGATTGTAACGGAAGCGAAATTAAATTTAACACCAATACAACCGTTTAAAACACTGATCAATATAAAATACGATTCCTTTGAATCAGCACTGCGCAACAGTCCCTTTTTGGTTTCGGCCCAAGCAACATCCGTAGAAACAGTTGATAGTAAAGTACTGAATCTTGCTAAAGAGGATATTATCTGGCATTCAGTATCGGACTTAATAACTGAGGTGCCTGGTGTTTCTATGCAAGGCCTTAACATGGTCGAATTTAATGGTGAGTCGGAAGAGGAAATACGCTCAAAAGTCGACAGCCTTTGCCAACGCTTGGATCAACTTATTGCCAATAAAGAAGCTGGGATCATCGGTTACCAATTAACTAACGATAAAGCGGATATTCTTAAAATTTATGCGATGCGGAAAAAATCGGTTGGCTTATTGGGAAATGTCAAAGGCGCAAAAAAACCATTAGCCTTTGCAGAAGATACGGCAGTACCACCCGAAAACTTAGCTGATTTTATTATGGAGTTTCGGGATTTACTCGATGCCCATCAACTTGACTATGGCATGTTCGGCCATGTTGATGCTGGGGTGCTACATGTGAGGCCGGCACTTGATATGTGCGATCCGGAACAAGAAAAATTGCTCCGTACCATTTCCGATGAAGTAGTTAAACTCACCGCAAAGTACAAAGGGTTAATGTGGGGTGAGCATGGTAAAGGATATCGTAGTGAATATGGCCCAGAGTTTTTTGGTGAAGAACTGTTTACCGAGCTGCGTAAAATTAAAGGCTTGTTTGACAAGAATAACCGCCTAAACCCCGGAAAAATTTGTACACCACTTGATTCAAAAGAGAGCCTAGTTTCTGTTGATGACCAAAAACGCGCTTGGTTTGATAAACAAATTCCTACTGCGGTTAAAAGCAATTATGAGGCGCCGATCAATTGTAACGGCAACGGTCTTTGCTTTAATTACGATGATAACTCGCCAATGTGCCCATCTTATAAAGTCACCAAAGACCGTCGTTTTTCACCTAAAGGTAGGGCAGGACTATTTAAAGAATGGCTAAGACTACAAACTGAAAAGGGCATTGATTTAGTAGCAACAGAAAATCAGCTTATTGACGGCAACAAAACAAGCAGTTGGTGGCAACGACTGCGTAATTCAAGAAACCCAGAAGATTATGATTTTTCCCATGAAGTAAAAATGTCCATGGATGAATGTTTAGCTTGTAAGGCATGTACCACTGCTTGCCCGATAAAAGTGGATGTGCCCACTTTCAGAGCAAAGTTTTTAAACTTCTACTACAGCCGCTACAACCGACCTTTAAAAGATTACTTAGTTGGTAACTTGGAGAAGTGCTTACCAACCATGGCTAAGGTCCCGAGCTTGGTTAATTTTATACAAAATTTACCACCAGCTAAATATATAATTGAAAACTGGATTGGCTATATTGATTCGCCACAATTAAGTAAAAGACAGCTGCAACAACGTATAGACAAAAAGTTTTTCTATCATCCACAACAATATACACAGTTAAGTAAAGAAGAGCAGAACAAGGTTGTTTTTATTGTCCAAGACCCGTTTACCAGCTTTTATGAAGCCGAGCTAGTATCTGACTTTGTCGAACTAGTAACAAAATTAGGCTTTTATCCGCAAGTGTTACCATTTCATCCAAATGGCAAACCGCAACATGTGAAAGGCTTTTTACGTCAATTTAAACAAACAGCGAAGAACACCAGCGATTTTCTTAATCAAATAAGTCAGCATAACAGACCACTTGTTGGTTTAGATGCTTCCTTAGTCATGTGTTATCGCGACGAATACAAAGACATTCTACAACATCAAGGTGATTTTGAAGTCAGTCTTGCTCACGAATGGTTGAGCACGGTTGAGCTGCCATCACTGCAAGCAAAACAAGACAATGATTATTTGTTGCTGACTCACTGCACAGAGACTACGGCTATGCCGGAGTCAAAACAAGTATGGCAACAAACTTTTGCCCACTTTGGTTTAACGTTGCAAGGCAAAAATACTGGTTGTTGCGGTATGGCGGGTACCTATGGTCATGAAAAGCAAAACCAAGAAAATTCCAAAGCCTTGTACGCCAGCTCTTGGCAACCTATGATTGAGCAAGCCGGTGAGAAACAAGTGTTGGCAACAGGCTTTTCTTGTCGCTGCCAAGTAAAAAGGTTTAGTAACAATAAACCTAAACACCCAATTCAAATTCTAAATCAATCTCTAAACTAATCTGCAAAAGAAACCGAGTTCAAAGCTCGGTTTCTTTATATCATCAGCCCTTTGGAAATTCTCTAAAACACGCTTTTTAACATAACCTAGATGCGACTAACTTTTAGTATGATGTGTTCTTTTAGCCCAACCAAAAGGCTATATTTTAGTTGCGGTAAAGGCGTCCTAATATTTTTTACAGCACAGTGTGAATCGAGGCCAACCCAGTGATAGAGTTTCTATACTTATTTAAACCAAATATACTCTTTTTAAAAGCTAATAGATAATTATAAAACTAATCTAATTAAACTCTCTTATTAAAAATAGCAAAGAAGTAATTACTGGTTAGGGTTAAATGCCACTGTATTACTATGAAATTATTAGTATCTAACATACTTGTTATTTTAAATAGAAACTGAAAAGGATAGGGTGGTAAGATTAAAGAGACGCAATTATTTTCCCACCATGATCCTAAATGGAATTGGCCTTTGACTCTCAAGTTGCTTTAACTTATCTATGGATTTTTCAGTGAAAACATGGCCCTTTGGCAACAATAAAATACCTTGATTACTATGTAGTGCAAGGCCAAGCTTCATGCCTACTTTAAGCTTATCCGTGGTTAGAATATCAATACTACCTACTTTTTCTGGCGCCAGCTCTTTGTTTTTGATTGCAGCTTCTAAGGCATCGACTACCTTCGGTGAATAGAAGCTGCCTTTATATGCCTTAATTAAGTCAGCAGCCGTTGTCGATTTTTCCTCATCGTTACCCACTGCATTTTCGATATTACTGTAGTAATCGCGAGCAACGGCAAGTATTTGTGAACCAGTTGGTATTTCTTGTTGCTTCAACCCTTTAGGTATACCTTGGCCATTGTATTTTTCAAACTGATGATATATTGATTCAGACACTTCAGATAAATGCTGTGCTGGCATTAGCATAAGTTGTGCAATAGTAGGGTGGGTATAGTATATTTTCTTTTTTTCTTCAGAAAGGCGTCGCGGACTCGATTTATACAATTCAGGGTCCATCGCTAATAACCCGACTTCAGCAAGATAGCCTGCCATCATGACTGTTTCCGTGGTTTGCTGACTGGCCTGAATGTTTTTACTTATAATACGGCAGAGTTGCGCTACGTTTTTTGCTTTTTTACCATCTAAATACGGATTGGCATTAATAAAATTATATAACAGTTCAACCGTTGCTTTGTGTTCTTTCTTTTCTTTCTTATTGGCTTGCTCTAGCTGTGAGAGCACTTTTCTTATTTGCGCTGTGCGTTTTTGGACTAACTCTTCAAGGTTATTATTGAGCTGCTGTAACTCTTTGTTCTTCTCTTGGAGTTCAGTATTCAAGCTAATATTATGTTGTTTTAATTGATATTTTTCCGCACACTCTTTGATTGTATGAAGCAGCAAGGTGTTATCCCAAGGCTTTTGAATATACGCGTGGATTCCACTTTCATTAATTGCCTTTACTGTAGAAGCTAAGTCAGAATACCCCGTTAGTAGCACCCGTTGGGTATTCGGTTTTGCCTCTTTTACTAATTTTAAAAACCGAGCCCCATCCATTTCCGGCATCCGCATATCGCTTACAACTACATGAAAGTCCTCTTGCTTAACAGCATCAAGAGCCTCAGCAGCAGAAGTAAAAACGGTGGCTGAAATATTATGCTGACGAAAGAAACGAGCCAATGACTTAATCACGTTCGCTTCATCGTCTAAGCACAGTACTTTGATATTGCTCTGAGTTACAGCGGTAGTGGCCTCAACCTGCAAGGTAATATCTCCTAAAATCAACATTCTAAATTTAGTCTAGTGGTTCGATAACACAAGCTCGTAGATGCAATTAATAGCCATAATAGGGTATTTCATTATTTTCAATAGCTAATTGTTATAAATAAGTAATACAACACCTTATCGATCACTGATCAGAAAAGTTATCGATGATTAGGTCGTGCAAGAAACGCTCTTTGAAGCCAGCTAAATAAATTATCTATTTATTTATCAATACAATAGAAAAAGGTGAAAGCTTGGTTTGAACACGGGGGATGTTGACGTAAGCGGCAACATAAACACCAATACATCTTGCCATCTTGAATTTTTATGTTAGCTTTATGTTGTTATTGTTAATATTTTAAAACAAAAGGTCGGAGGACCAAAATGACACAACAACATGTAAAGACAACGGCGGTGAGCGTTATATCCAGTGCCATCATGGCATTGTTTGCAAGTAATGCCAATGCGCTCGATTGCGCCAGTATAGCTCCTTGGAATGCCGAGCAAGCTTACGTTAAAGGCGATACAGTTAAACAATCGCAACAAGCATTTGAAGCAAAATGGTGGACTAAAGATTCGCCCATTGAAAATTCGGGTCCCTGGGACAGTTGGAAAAAGCTGGCCGACTGTGACAGCGCTGTCAACAATCAACCTCAATTGAATAGCCTTTTACCGCCGGACAATAGCCAATTTAACCCCAATGACAGCGTTGCCATATCGGTTAATGCTACTGACAGTGATGGTCAAGTAGAGCAGGTTGAATTTTTTATTGATGGCAACTCCATAGGCATTGATAACACGGCGAACAGCCAGGGAAGATACGAGGTAAACTGGATTGCTTTAACAGGCTCTCATGTTGTCTCGGCTGTAGCCACCGACGATGACCAAGCTACCTCAAGCGAGCTGAGTCACCGTATTGAAGTAAACGCGGCAAACAATGAATTGCCCACTGCGACACTGACTATCAATACTGACACCAATGTCGATAAAGGAAGCGAAGTAACAGTACAGCTGCAGGGTCAAGATCCTGATGGCCAAATAACCAAGCTAGAGTTATTTATCAATGACAACCTGGTGCTTGAAAGTGCCGTTGCGTCGGCGACCTATAACTGGACAGCAGACACACTTGGGCTGTTCGATTTTAAATTGATTGCTCACGACAATGAAGGAGCGACACATCAAACAGTTCAACAGATAGAAGTTGTAAGCATTCCCCCTGTGGCCAACCGCTGCGTGCCTCATGGTCTATATCAAACCCCAGGAACAACGCCTAATTATTGCGATATTTATGATCAAGATGGCCGCGAAAAAATGGCTGCGGATCACCCCCGTAGGGTAATTGGCTATTTCACAAGTTGGCGCACAGGTAAAAACGGCCAGCCTGCCTATTTAGTTGATGATATTCCATGGGGCAAAATCACTCATATTAATTATGCATTCGCGCACGTCAATGCCGACAATGAGCTTTCTATTGGCGACCCTAGTCGCCCAGGTAATCCGGCAACCAACATGACTTGGCCAGGAGTAACCGGCGCTGAAATGGATCCATCACTGCCATACACTGGCCACTTTAATTTATTAAATAAATTTAAACAGCAATATCCAGACGTTAAAACGCTTATCTCTGTGGGTGGTTGGGCCGAAACAGGGGGATTTTTTGATGACAATGGCCAACGCGTCAACAGTGGCGGTTTTTATACCATGACCACCCACGCCGATGGCAGCGTCAATGAAGCTGGGATCGATGCCTTTGTCGCCAGCTCTGTAGAATTTATTCGTAAATATGGCTTTGATGGTGTTGATATTGATTATGAATACCCATCATCAATGAAGGATTCCGGTCACCCTGATGACTTTGCCATTTCGAACCCTCATAGAAGTGCATTAAATGCTTCATATCAGGTACTCATGAAACGGTTGCGTGAGGCCTTAGATAAAGCAGGTGAACAAGACAATACCCATTACCTGCTCACCATTGCGTCGCCTTCTTCAGGATACCTTCTGCGCGGAATGGAAACCTTCCAAGTCACCAAGTATCTAGATTACGTCAATATTATGTCTTATGACCTTCATGGTGCTTGGAATCAACATGTCGGACATAACGCCTCACTGTATGACACCGGTGAAGACTCTGAATTAAAACAGTGGAACGTCTATGGCACCAAAGAGTTTGAAGGGATCGGTTACCTTAATACCGATTGGGCGGTGAAATATTTCCGCGGCTCAATCTCGGCAGGCAGGATTAATATTGGTATTCCTTATTACACTCGTGGTTTCAGAGACGTAACTGGCGGCACTCATGGTTTGTGGGGGCAGGCCGCTTTGCCTAACCAAGCAGAGTGTCCGCCAGGCACCGGAAGTGGTGACAAGGACAAATGTGGTAACGGTGCGGTAGGCATCGACAACTTATGGCATGATAAAAATGATTCAGGCCAAGAAATACCGGCTGGCTCTAACCCACTCTGGCATGCGAAAAATTTACAACAGGGTATTGAACCCAGTTACCTCAATGTTTATGGCTTAAACCCAGACAGTAATCCAGCACATCAACTGATAGGGAATTATGAACGCCATTACGATAGCGTTGCTGTTGCCCCTTGGCTTTGGAATGCAGATAAAAAGGTCTTTCTTTCAATGGAAGATCAACAGTCGATGGCCACCAAAGTCGATTATGTCATTGACCAAGGGCTTGGCGGCATTATGTTTTGGGAGTTGGCAGGCGATTATGACTTTGACGATAACAACAATGAATATTTCATGGGTAGCACATTAACCACGCTAGCCTACGATAAGTTCAACCAAAATGGCGCCCCTTACAGTGTTATTCCTGGTAGCAAAGATTTTATTGTCCCGACTCAGGCAGTAGATGTTAGTTTCAATGCTAACAACTTCCCTTCTGGCGACGATAATTATCCCATCGCGCCAACCTTTTCATTTACTAACCACTCAAATATTGATTTATCGGGGGCAAAAATCAGCTTTGATGTCCCGGTCGCTACCTCAGCCATATTTAAATCCAATTGGAATGCCCAAGAGAAACTGGGTATGGCAGTAGAAGTCAACGGTTCCAATACCGCAGGCAACAATATTGGCGGCTTTGAAAATGAATTCCACCGCTTTTCGATTACCTTGGTCAACGAGTGGGGTGGGCAAGTGAAATCGTTTGCCCCGGGCGAAACAGTCAATGCTGAAGTGATGTACTACATGCCCATTTCCGGCCCACAAAACTTTGTCATTGAAAAGGATGGTAAACGCTACGCATTGGCTAGCGAGTATAAAGACTTACCAACGGCTCAGCCTGGTGATGATACTCCTACACCAATCACTTTATGCCAAGGAACCGCAATCAGCGACATAGTGATCTACCCAGAATTACCACAGGGGACACATGCCTTGCAAGGCGATCTAGTCATCGACGGTAGTGGCATTTATGAAGCCAAATGGTGGACCAACAAACAGCCATCAACCTCCACTGACTATGAAAAAGTATGCCGTCTTTAGCTCAAGGGGCCTCGGCCCCTTTCACCGGAGAAGCGTAATGAAAGTGATAAATAAGCCACTGTTTTTATTTAGTATATTTAGTAGCGCCATGATGCTTTCTACACAGCTTATGGCACATGGCTATATGGATTTTCCCAAGGCTCGGCAAGCCTATTGTCAACAACAAGGCGGATATTGGTGGCCCAAGGATGGCTCTAACATACCCAATCAAGCTTGCCGTGCTGCTTTTTTACAATCAGGCCATTATCCGTTTGTACAACATCATGAGTTTGCTAAAAATGTCGCTGATTACCAAAGCTTGGCAGCAGTCAAGCGTGCCATACCGGATGGCACCTTGTGCGCGGCAGGCGATGCTAATAAAGACGGTATAAATTTACCCTCTCGTCATTGGCAGCGTACGGCCCTTGAGCCTGATGGCAGTGGTAATATAGAGGTGAGATTTCGCGCCACAACCCCACATAACCCAAGCTTCTGGCAGTTTTTTTTAACCAAAGCCGACACTGAAATCGGTACCAAAGCGCTTAATTGGCAAGACTTGCAACTAATTGCCGAGCTCGGTGATCAAGAGGTCGTTATCGACCCAAATGGCAACCGCTATTATGAAATGCAAGTGCCTATCCCTGCGGGTCGCACTGGCGATGCCATCTTGTATACCCGCTGGCAGCGTGAAGACGCAGCGGGAGAAGGTTTTTATAACTGCTCTGATATCACTTTAGTTGACCCAAGCATGCCTACCACATGGTTTGATTCCGGTTTCTTTATTACACCGGGCCAACAAGCCGAGCCAGGAGATAGCGTAAGGTTTCGGGCTTTTGATGCGTCAGGCGATGAGTACATTAGTGCCAGCTTAGCCATTAATCAAAACAATCAAAACCAGTGGGTAACAAATTTCAGCCGTGTATTAACTGAGCGTTATGCCAATAAGCTGAAAATAGGCGTCAGAAACGAGGTCGGGGAAATTCATTTTGACTCAGATAATTTGCTCAGTAATGTGGTTTATCTCACCGAGCCACACTTTACCGCCACACTCTCTGTAATTAAAGCGCAAACTAATACGCCGCCCGTTGTCGAGCCCATTGCGGATGTGGAATTAACTGCCAATGAGAGTGTCACTATTGTGGCGCAAGCATTTGATGAGCAAAATGACCTTCTCAATTATTCTTGGCAACTGCCTGCTGAGCTGCAATTCACAGCAAGTGGTGAGCAACTCGTCATTACTGCCCCAACTCTAGAACAAGACACTCGCTATACCAGTACCTTAGCCGTCAGTGACGGTAAAAGCAGTTCAGAGATTGCGTTTTCGGTCTTAGTCACCAGTCCCAACACTCAACCCCCAGCCACATGGCAAGCTAATAAAGTCTATGTTGCCGGGGATAAAGTGACATTTGAAAACGCAGTTTACCAAGCTAAGTGGTGGACGCGTGGCGAACAACCAGGGGCTGCCTTGGTATGGCAAGTATTATAACTAACCCGATACGGGTACAACATGTAAATCAAAAGGAAAACATTATGAAAATCAAACAACTCAGTTGCGTTATTAGCTTAGCGCTACTTTCAAGCGCAACAATAGCGGCACCATCAACGCCAACCTTAGACTGGCAACCGCAGAAATACTCCTTTGTCGAGGTAAACGTTGATGCCATCGGTTCTTACAAAGAGCTCGTCAAGGCGAAGGATGCGGTCAATATCAATATTAAATGGAATGCCTGGAGCGGCGAGGGTGGCGATAGTTATAAAGTGTATTTTGATGACACCCTGGTCAACCAGGGTAACCTTGCACCAGGAACGAAAAGTGGCGTGATTGAATTCCCCTATACTGAGTCCGGTCGCCACACGCTATATCTAGAATTGTGTCAAGGTGAGACGTGCGCCCGCAGTGCAGGCAAAGAAATCGTTATCGCTGACACCGACGGTGGCCATCTTGCACCACTGCCGATGAATGTCGATCCTAATAATCGTGACAATGGCACCATTCCAGGACGTGTAACGGCAGCCTATTTTGTAGAGTGGGGAATTTACGGTCGCGACTTTGACGTCACTAAAGTACCGGCTCAGAACCTCAGTCATATTCTTTATGGATTTATTCCCATTTGTGGCGAGAACGAATCACTAAAAGCGATTGAAAATGGCAATAGCTGGCGCGCTTTACAAACTGCCTGTGCCGATTCTGCCGATTATGAGGTGGTTATTCATGACCCTTGGGCGGCAGTACAAAAGTCAATGCCAGGTGTTGATGCAAAAGATCCCATCCGCGGGGTTTACTCGCAATTAATGGCCTTAAAACAACGCTACCCTGAGTTAAAAATATTACCGTCCATTGGTGGCTGGACACTGTCAGACCCTTTTCATGGCTTTACTGAAAAAGCCAATCGCGACACCTTTGTGGCCTCGGTGAAAGAATTCTTAACCACTTGGAAATTCTACGACGGCGTTGATATTGACTGGGAATTTCCAGGCGGTGATGGCCCCAACCCTAATTTAGGCGATCCGGTCAATGATGGTCCAGCCTATGTGGCGTTAATGCAAGAGCTGCGTGCCATGCTAGACGAACTCGAGGCTGAAACGGGTCGTGAATATGAACTTACTTCAGCGATTGGTGCCGGTTACGACAAAATAGAAGACGTAAATTATCAGCAAGCACAGCAATACATGGATTATATTTTTGCCATGACCTACGATTTCCATGGTGCGTGGAATAATGTAACTGGGCATCAAACCGGCATTTACTGTGGCTCTCATATCAGCACAGATGAATGCAACGGCAGCGGTGTTGATGATAATGGCGAGCCGCGAAAAGGGCCAGCTTACACAGGTGATAATGCCATACAACTGTTGTTACAGCAGGGCGTACAACCACAAAAGCTGGTGATGGGTGTGGCCATGTATGGCCGCGGCTGGGAAGGCGTACTCGATAGCAATACTAGCATCAGTGGAAACCCGATGACGGCGCCTGGTAATGGGCCACTGCAGGGCTCTTCTAGCGAGGGCGTCTGGGAACCTGGTATCATGGACTACAAAGCCATTGCAGCCAATGCAGTAGGTAGCAATGGTTCAGGTGTAAATGGCTTTGAAGTGGGTTACGATGAACAAGCCCAAGCGGCGTATGTATGGAACCGCAGTAACGGCAAACTTATCACCTATGATAGCCCCAGAAGTGTGGTTGCCAAGGGTCAATACGCCAATACCCATCAACTGGCAGGATTATTTGCTTGGGAAATTGATGCTGACAATGGTGACATACTTAACGCCATGTACGACGGCCTAAGTGCAGGTGCAATCCCAAATCGCGCCCCTGTAATAGGGTTAGAAGGGCCATTTAGCATGGCTTCAGGCGAGACATTAACGCTCCAGAGTAACGCCACTGACGCCGATAATGATACGTTAACTTATAATTGGCAAGCTGAGACTCCGCTGGTGATCTCCAGTAATAACGCAGCAGAAGTTACAGTAACCGCGCCGCAGGTTACTCAAGCCACCGACCTCAGCATGACACTGACCGTCTCCGATGGTCAAGCGAGCAGTGAAAAGCGCTATATCATCACCGTGCTTCCTGAAGGAAGTAACCAAGCACCCGAAGTGGCGCCCATATCAGATATGACACTAACTGCTGGGCAAACGGTCGCTGTAAATGCCACAGCAAGCGATCCCGATGGCGATGCCTTAACGTATGTTTGGCAAGCAGATGCTCCGGTTGCCATTTCTGGTAGTGGTAATGTGGTAGAGCTCACTGGCCAAGCAGTGGATGCCGATACCCAAGTCACCGTCAGCGTTAGCGTCAGTGATGGCAACCTTGCTACCACACAAAGCTTTGTGGTAACCGTTGAAAAGGCTCAGAAAAGCTATCCTACTTGGGACGCGGGCAGTGTTTATGTTGGCGGTGATAGGGTAAGCCATAATGGCGAAAGCTACGAAGCGAAATGGTGGACTCGAGGCCAAGAGCCAGGCACTGCTATGGTATGGAAATTACTCAGTGAGTAACTGCTTTAGCTTATAAAGTACCAATCTCGGAGCCTGGAAGTGTCAGGCTCCTGCTTATCTGCAAACGTATTGTCATAAAAGCCTTTCTTTTTACCTTATTGTTCTCCTACTATTGTATATATACATTGGTTATCGGTTTTATGACTGCAGTGAAGTTATCTATCTGTTTAATTGCCACTCTGGCATTATGCTTTACCTACAAAGCGGTTGCGTGCAATAACGAAACAACGTTAAAGGTGGGGATAGGCTCTAGTTGGCCACCTTATGTAATGTATGGCGAACAACCGTATGGCATTGACGTAGAAATCACCAAAGTGGTCTTTTCTCAAGCAGGGTATTGTGTTGATTTTGTTACCTTGCCTTCTTCAGCCCGAGGTATCACCGAGTTAGAAAAGGGCGAGATCGATGTGTTACCTTCTGCCAGCTTTAATTTAGAACGCAGCAAAGTAGCGTATTTTTCCACCCCCTATCGCCGAGAAAAAATGCGCTTATTCAGTGCCAAAGTCATCTCACAAACTAGCACCCTGACAGAATTATTCTCATTGGGATTCAGTTTTACCGCAAACCCAGGGGCTTACTATGGTGAGGAACTTCAACAACTAAAGAAAATAGCTTGGTATGAAAAACGGCTATTTTTAATTTCCAGCTTAGACCGTCGCATCGAAATGGTTGCCAAAGAGCGAGTGGATTTTATGATTGAAGATCAACAGGCTGGAAATTATTATATTAACCAATTAGGGTATAAAAAGATGGTTTTACACCCTTACGTAGTCAATGATAATGCCATACACTTTATGCTAGGTCGGCACCGCTTTAGTCAAGCTGAGGTCACACGCATAAATCAAGCAATTAATCGAGTCGAAGATGGCATTCCAGCTATCATAGAAAACTATTAACGATACCAAGCAACTCCTTTCCATGCATGTATACTGCTTGTCTAACGCTTTGCTGGTAAACGTTCAATTGCTATCACACACAAAGCCGTAATAAGGTCTAGGATGAATCACACTCAAGCAATAGAGCACACATTAAAGCGGGTATTTGGTCACTCAAGCCTGAGACAAGGACAACAAGAGGTGGTCGAGTCTGTATTAAATCGCCAAAGTGCGATTGCAATTTTTGCAACAGGCGCAGGCAAATCATTGTGTTATCAATTGCCTGCTGTCATTTTACCTGGTACCTGTGTGGTGGTTTCTCCGTTATTAGCATTAATGCACGAACAGTGTGACTATTTAACTAACTTGGGGATTTCAGCGGCCTGCTTAGACAGTAGCCAGACTAAAAGCCAGTTGCAAGCGACTGAAGCTGCACTATTAAACGAGCAGCTTAAGGTATTATTTATTTCAGTGGAGCGCCTCAATAATCCTAGAACAAGACAGTTACTGCAACGAAGTGCTGTTTCCATGTTGGTGGTTGATGAAGCCCATTGTATCTCTGAGTGGGGACACAATTTTCGTCCCGATTATTTAAAAATCGCAACGTATCGCCAACAGCTTGGTATTGAGCAAGTATTATTACTGACCGCCACAGCGACCCATAAAGTCGCCAATGACATGGCTGATAAGTTTGCCATTAGTCATGAAAATATCGTTCGAACGGGTTTTTATCGTGAAAATTTACACCTAACTGCACTGGCCATCAGTGAAGCCGAAAAACTCAATTACACCATCCGTTTCTTAACCAAAGCCTCAGGCTGTGGAATTATTTACGTAACCCAGCAAAAGCAAGCTGAAGAGCTCGCGCAAGTCATTGCTGCCAGTGGCTTTAAAGCCAACGCTTTTCATGCGGGCTTAAACAGTGACACCAAAGCCCAGCTTCAAGCTGAGTTTCTCGCCGCCAGTGATATGGTCATTGTCGCCACTATCGCCTTTGGTATGGGAGTCGATAAGCCTGATGTGCGGTGGATATTGCATTACGATATGGCAAAATCCATTGAAGGTTATAGTCAAGAAATTGGTCGCGCGGGCCGTGACGGTGAGACTGCTCATTGCGTTATTTTGTTAAATAACGAAAAGACCGCTATGTTAGAAAACTATATTCATAGCAATAAGGTAGAACATTACGCCATTAAAAAATTGTTTGCTGCTATTTTTGCATCCGATGATGATTGCCACATCAATGAATACGACTATGCACGGACTTGTAATCTAAACCAATTGGTCTTGAAAACCCTGTTAGTACAACTCGAGCTCGAAGGACTAATAGAGATAAGTTATAGCTATTTCAAAGACATCAGCATTGCCTTTACAAGCAGCAAAGAAAAGCTTTTAGCGCAATTTGACCCCAATCGCCAAGCTTATTTAAATCAGGTATTTAGTTGTTTTGACTTTAAAAAGAAGTGGGGCGCGCTGAACCATGCGCAATTGTCGCAACAGCAGATCCCCGAGCAAAAGTTACAGCAAACACTGGATTACTTATCCGAGCATGGCCTGATTGAAATTAAACTGGGAAAGTTTACCACCGTATACCGTAAACCCACGCCAGCGATTAATATCGATGCACTGGTAGAGCAATATTTGGCAACCACACAAATTAAAGAGCAAGGCGAACTGCAGCGACTGCGTTCATTGATGCAGTTTTTCCAAAGTAACAGCTGCTACCATTACTCCTTGGCACACTACTTTAAGGATGACAATGCCCCCGAACAATGCGGTCATTGTAGTGTGTGTAAGGGTAAAGTGGTGACCGTGCCTGTGATTGCAGAGCCAGATTTGTCTATTGAACAAATCCGCCCAACTCTTCAGCATCTGCAAAACTATGCTCAACAATGTGGTGTACCACTGACACGCCATTTAGCCACTTTGTTTTTACTCGGGTTACATTGCCCCTATTTTTCACGCTATAAATTTCGCCAATTAGACAACTTCGCCATGTTAGAAGGAATAAAATACAATCACGTGTTCGATTTAGTCGCTATGGAACTACCAGTATGAAAACCGATATCGAGACTCTAGCCACACTTGCCCAGAAACCCACTAAGCTAGTTTTAGGGCTAATGAGCGGCACTTCCCTGGATGGTTTAGACTTAGCTTTGTGTAAGATAAGCGGCACTGGAGTGCAAACGAAACTAGAACTGTTGCAATTCCACACCCACAATTACAGCGAACAACAACGCCATACTTTGAGCCAATTTAGCTCAGTGGAGCAGGTTAACTTGGCCTCACTTTGTCAGTTAAACGCTTGGTTAGGTCAATTATATTCCGACATTGTGCTGCAAACCCTCAAACTGTGGCAGATCAAACCAGAGGCCATAGACTTAATTGCCAGTCATGGCCAAACCATTTATCACCATCCTAGAGCTGAATTTGTTAGCGACACAAAAATGAATAGCACATTACAACTAGGAGACGGTGACTTAATCGCCAGTAATACGGGGATTATTACGCTCTCTGATTTTCGCCAAAAACACATAGCCAAAGGTCTTGAGGGAGCGCCATTAGTGCATTATGGTGATTTCTTGTTATATCAGAGCAAGGACATTGACAGGGTATTACTGAACCTCGGCGGGATTGCAAATTGCACCTTTTTGCATAAAGGTGGTGAGCTTGCTGACAGCCTCAGCAGCGACTTAGGCCCAGGCAATAGCTTAATCGATAAGTATTGCCTTCAGTATTTTGATGTGGCCTATGATGAAGGGGGCAAACTGGCCGCGCAAGGAACCATAAACCCGACCTTATTACAGCAGCTACAAGCACAGCCATTTTTTACTCAACCGCTGCCTAAGTCCACCGGTCCAGAGCTTTTTAATCTGGATTTTATTGCACAAAACCTTACTAAGGTGGCAACACCAATCAGTCATCTCGATGTTTTGGCCACTCTAACTGAGCTTACTGCACGCGAAACTGCCAAGGCCATAACTCAACAATGTGACTCTGCAACTGAGCTTTACATAACTGGCGGCGGATTGCATAACCAGTATTTGATGAAACGACTCGAGGTTAACTTGCCAAGCAATATTGAAATCTGTGAATTTAACCGCATCGCATTTAACCCCGATGCCAAAGAAGCGGCTTTATTTGCCCTGTTGGCTAACGAAACGCTTTCTGGTGATGAACAAGGCTTACCCTTTTCGATGGGCAAACTGTCACTGCCCCGCTAAAAAACCGACAGTACCGCACTAAATGCAGAATTGAAAAAGCGTTTCAGGCCAGAGGGGCGCTTGGGTTCAGGTCTTGTAGTGGCTGTACTATGGATTTCATTAGCAAGACGAACATTGAACTCGACAGTGTTTTTGAGGAAATTGTTTAAGCCAAGCAAGTTAATTTGCATAACATACTCCCCAGCACTTAACGCCGTAGCGATGTTTACGCTTAGCACCTTGCTTAAGTAACTTTCAGCGTCCACCCGATAGGTAAGGGCGCAACTATTACCGCGAGCACCGCGCTTGGTGAGCACCAATTCTATGCTGTCTTCAATACGAGCATCAAAAGGTAACTCAATCACCACATACGCCGCGTTAGCTTGACTTTCTAGAGTCAAACATTCGTACGGCTGAACAGCGCGATAACGGCCACGAGTTGCGGTGGCTAATTGCGCTGTGTTGAAGCTAAAAATGTCAAGCTTGTGGTTCATGATGATCGTCTTAGTTATTCTAACAACTGCAATTATCGCAGTCATAGATTACAGAATTATGACTTTTGGTTTTAAACAATAAAAAAGCCCGCCTAAAGCGGGCTCAATCTAAGGCAATTAATTAACGTACTGCCAGCATAATTAAGCCAGGGAACACAAAGAATGAACCCAATACATAGGCCAGTGCCGCAGGCTTGTTACGAGAGCCAAGGTCAGCAATTTTCTCAGCTAACGTCAGCGGGATCTCTCTTAGCAGTGGCAGACCATAAATAAAGGTCACGGCAAACACATTAAACATTACGTGAACCAGTGCGATGGTCAGGGCAACTTCCGCTGCAGCACCCGTGATAGAGGTGGCTGCTAACAGTGCAGTAATGGTAGTGCCAATGTTGGCACCCAGGGTAAACGGATAAATTTGACGAGTATTAAATACACCACTACCTGCCAGTGGGATCATTAAACTGGTTGTGGTTGAAGACGATTGCACCATGATGGTCACTAGGGCACCAGAGCCAATACCAACGAATGGACCACGACCAATGGCACTGTGTAATAACTCTTTAGCTTTACCAACCAAGGCTTTTTTCAGCAATTTGCCAAGGTAAGTAACGGCAAATAAAATCATCATGATACCGATAATCACCATGGTCACACCGGCAGCCGTTGAATCTAAGAAACTCACTGCATCTTTGACAACATTAACACTGGGTTTTACCAAAGGCTTGATGAAGTTATAGCTCTTCAGCGACAAATCGGCATCGCCAACAAATACGTGCGCTAAGCTCGATGCAAATTTTTCCAAAATGCCGAACATAATTTCCAGAGGAAGGAAAATAGCCACCGCCAACAAGTTAAAGAAGTCATGAACGGTTGACGCTGCAAACGCGCGTTTAAACTCTTCACGACTACGAATATGTCCAATTGAAACCAAGGTATTAGTGATTGTTGTGCCGATGTTAGCACCCATAATCATAGGAATAGCAATACCAATAGGTAAACCACCAGCTACTAAGCCCACTATCACCGAGGTGACAGTAGAGGAAGATTGTACCAAAGCGGTGGCCAGTGCACCGAGTAATAGAGCAACCACAGGATTGGTGGCAAAAGCAAAGATTTCTCTTGCGCCCTCACTACCGCCTGATGCCAGTTTAAAGCCACCGCTAACGGTGCCAACGGCTACAAGTACCAAGTAAACTAACATTGCAATAGCAAACCAATTTAATAGCTTTGCTGATGTCGACTGAGTTTGATTAACCATAAGTGTCTCTTTGTCTAAGCGTGAAACGCTTCATTACATTTTTGTGTCAGCGCGCATTTAAACACCCAATTGTTACAGTTATATTTCACTTTTAAGAAAACCGTTGAGCTTGGCCATTTTTTGCACTTCGGCAATAAGCTAACAGCTGATAATGTCGTTTATATGACTGATTTTAATGAAAAGAGTGACCACTTTCAGAAATCAAATAAAAACAAAAAAATGGCGTCCATATTTACTCCATGTTTGCGTTTTACTCTTTTGTATATCTAATTGCACACAGTGTTGTCATCATGCCAATTGTTATCTTGCTTATTAGCTTCATCTGTAGCGCTGCTATTGCCTCCGAGCAACTTGAAGCACAGTTTCAACCGTTATCACACTCAGAGCTACAAAATACAGTGCAATTACAACCAAATCAGGTGATTGAACTGCTATCCGAAATAAATACCAAGTCAGCCTTTATTACGGGTCAAGACTACCAATGGACCTTGATTAAGCGCAGCGATATAGCGCACTATGACAATGCAACGTTAGCGTTTGGCTTCTCACGCTTACCCTGGTTGGACATTATTGCAATACGAGATGGCGAAATTATTGCTCGCCAAGAAATGAACCCCTTTGCCAATTTCTCAGAGCGTAAAATTGTCGCGCCACTGTTTTACTTACCATTGCAATCATGGTTCTTACAGGCAGACGCCGTGTTGCTTCGCTATCAAACTTTTGCAAATGCCACAGCAGCGCTGACAATCCACGAGAAGCAGCAAGTGCAACAGCAAATCGCCCAGAGTTTGATAAGTAATACTGCGCTTGCAGGAGTAATATTTGCTGTGCTGTTGATGGTGTTCATTAATTTTATATTTAATCGCAATAACACCAACCTGTACTATTGTATTTGGACAGCACTGTTTTTGTTTATTGTGCTGGATATGTCAGGGCTTACCTTTCAGTATTTATGGCCACAACACGGCTTATTTGCCTGTGTTTTTAGTCTAACTTTGATGACCATAGCCCCAGTTTTCCATCTGTTGTTTATTAATGCCTTCTTACAACTAAAAAAACATCAAACCACCTTATGGCAGCTGTATCGTCTTTTTTGTCTGTTGTATGTGCTACTTATTCCTATTGCTTTTTACAAACAATCGGTCAGTTATAATTTAGTGTTAAGCTTATTAGTGATCCCACTATTGCTGGTAACGGCAGTGTGGGCTTGGCAACAACAAGCCCCCGGAAGTAAAACCTTTGCTTTGAGCCTGCTTAACCACGTTATTTTTGTCAATATCATCGCCATCGGCAGTGCCACATGGTCAGGCTTTGGCGATGTGGCCACCATCACCGCCGCAATCAAAATCGGTTACTTTATTGAGGTGATGTTGTTTTCTCTGGCCTTAGCTCAGCAGCACAACTCAGTGAGAAATAAACTCATCAATACACTGCAAACCAAAGTAAACTTATTACAGCAATCAGCAAAAACGCAAAAACAGTTTAGCAAACGCAGCACCCAGGCCCTACAGCATACTGAAACACGTTTATTTACCGACTTATCTCACGAATTAAGAACGCCATTAACGGTAATGAAAGTACAAGTTGAGTCGTTGCAATACAATGTGGTGGAAAATGTCGAAGCCAGTTATGACAAGTTAATGGCTAAAATTGATGAATTAAACGGCTTTATTAACCGCTTGATGCTGGTGGCGGACAACCAACAGTTAACGACGTTGCTGTGTTTAAAGCGAGTTTGTGCTGAGGAGTTAAGCAATAACCTCTACGCCCAAACAGTGACTATTTTCCCCAAAGGGCAAAAGCAATTTAAGCTGGTCGTGAATAATACGCCACATACCTATGTTAACGTTGACTTGGATTACATCGCCAATTGTGTGATTGAAATCTTATCTAATGCCGTTAAGCATGGTGGCGAGCACATAACGGTAACTCTCAGCTGTTTAACCACAGCAGATAAATTTATCATTGCCATCGAAGATAAATTGACTCAAGTTTCTTATGAGGCGCATAAAAAACTGTTTTCGCCATTGTTCAATGGCGACTTAGTCTCAAGCTCTGGGATCAACAAAGACACCATAGGGATGGCCATGTGTAAAAAAATCATCGCCGTTCATGACGGCATAATTACATCGAAAAACAGTCAACAAGGTGGCTTATATATTGAAATTCAATTGCCTCTTATGAGCCAAAGTGCCTGTGCTTAAGTCAATGACTTTGCCAAATCGACTGCTATCTTATACACTGCGCGACAAATCAGTAGCCGGCTTCACGCAGTGGCTATACTGAAGAGGTATTTTATTAATCGCCACGGGTAGGTAGCGCAAATGAGCTTCTGGCAAGAAAAAACGTTAGCACAGATGAATCAACAAGAATGGGAAGCCATTTGTGATGGTTGCGGTAAATGCTGCCTGCATTCGTTTATTGATAGCGACCAAGAAGACGATGACGACTTTTCCAGTACCGACTTTTTACGGGAAGGAGAGGAGCTGTTATACACCGACGTGATTTGCCAGTATAACGATCCTGCTACTTGCGGGTGTGCCCGCTATAGCGAACGGCAACGTTTAGTGCCAAGTTGTGTGCAATTAACCAAAGAAAACCTCAAAGACATCTTTTTTATGCCCAACAGCTGCAGTTATCGCCGCCTTTATGAGGGCAGGGGCCTTGCCAGTTGGCATCCATTAAACCATCAAGGTTCAAAACAAGCAATGATAGATGCTGGGATCAGCACCCATGGCAAAACCACTTCTGAACTGAATGTCGATTTAGAAACTCAATTTGAAAGCCATATTGTCGAGTGGCCGAAACACGATTGCGATTGACCTTATGTTCGGTGTTCTTGAGCGCTAACTAAGTAACACATCCAATTAACCATTGTCATCACAGGCAAGTACCATATTCAGCCTGCGCTTTTGGCTAAACTTATTTTTTAGACCTTTTCTAGTTCGTTATTTTTAGTAACGCCTTTAATAAATGACTCTATGAGCAATATTTAATGATTAATTACGCACTAATTAATTACGCACTAAAAGTTCAGGCCTATTGGAACGTTCCAAAAGAACAATTGTGACTTTCATGTAACACTGTGTAGAATCAAGGTGAAGAATCCAATGGAGTTACTCTTGTGAGCGAAATAAACACACAACAATCATTCGCAACCAGTGGCAATAATGAAAATAACAATTATCGTCTGCCGCTCATTGCGATGACAACCCTGTTTTTCCTATGGGGTTTTATCACTGTTCTTAATGATGTCTTAATTCCACGCCTTAAAGGTGTGTTTGATTTAAGCTACACCGAAGCCATGCTCATTCAGTTTTGCTTCTTTAGTGCCTATTTTATCGTTTCCTTACCAGCAGGCTATTTAGTAAAGCGCTTTGGCTATAAAAATGGCGTGTTAAGCGGCTTGGTCATTGCATCACTGGGGTGTTTAATGTTTTATCCAGCCGTGGTCGTGCATGAATACTGGTTGTTCCTCTCTGCTTTATTTGTCTTAGCGGCAGGTGTGACCATTTTGCAAGTCTCAGCTAACCCATACGTAGCCGCACTGGGCGACCCAAAAACCGCTTCCAGTCGACTCAACTTAGCGCAAGCGTTGAATTCACTCGGTACCACCGTAGGACCCATTGTTGGTGGCTTTTTACTATTTGGTGCAGCCGGCTCGCTCACTGTCGATGCCGCCACTGCCGACTCAGTGAAGATCCCTTACTTAATGCTCGCTGCAGCGTTACTTACCATTGCTATTGTTTTCGCATTTTTGAAACTACCGGTTATCAAAGAGCACAATGAAGCGAGCGATTGTAAGGCGCAAAACCACAGCTTAATGGAAGCCCCTCATCTCGTAATGGGGGTTGTTGGCATATTCTGTTATGTGGGTGCTGAAGTCGCCATTGGTAGCTTTTTAGTTAACTATTTCGCCGATCCGAATATTGCGGGGTTAGAAGAGCATACTGCAGCTAAACTCATTGGTTATTATTGGGGTGGGGCAATGGTTGGCCGTTTCATTGGCTCAGCCGTGCTTAAAACCGTAGCCCCATCTAAAGCTGTGGCGTTTAACGCTGTCAGTATTATCTTATTATTGCTCTTAACCATGAGTTCAAGTGGCAATATTGCCCTTATTTCCGTATTGGCAATTGGTTTATTCAACTCAATTATGTTCCCAACCATCTTCTCTATTGCCATCGAAGGCCTAGGCTCACTCACCAGTAAGGGCTCTGGCTGGCTTTGCCTAGCCATCGTTGGTGGTGCTTTGGTGCCTTTACTACAGGGGGTTGTGGCTGATAATTTTGGTATTCAAATCAGCTTTTTAGTGCCGTTGGTGTGTTATATCTATATCGCTTGGTATGGACTCAATGTGGTTAAGCTATCACAACTATGGCAGCAAAAACTCGGCTAAATACCACGCTGAATCTATTTGCTTAAAAGGTGAGCTTAGCTCACCTTTTTTATTGCCGTAAAAGCAATGAACCCAAACACTTTAAATGGTTATAAACCAAACCCTGAATACGTATTCATGTTAAAATACCGCAGAGCCATTAGGAACGTTCCAATAAAGTAAGGCAATAAACAAGTGCAGCAACTGAGGTAAAAACAGCCGTTTGTTAAGCAACATCAAAACCTAACTAAACTTTTCAGTTATCAAGTCGATAAACAAAGACAATAACCATAATATTTGGTAAAAGTGGAATTAAATCGCATTAACAGCATACGCAGCTCGTTTAGATGCGCAGATAATAATAACTCTCTGAACCGTTTTTTTGATTGTTGGGCAATCTTCAAACGCTCGTCAAAATCAGGTTCGAAACTAACGCATGCAGGATCGGAATGTTTAAAGCGCTCAAATTTACAACTAAGGTCACCGTAGCCGCCTCGCTGGTATTAGTACTCGTTCTTGGCTTGTTCACCGTAAATAACTTTTTGGTTATGCGCGATCAAACGCAAACTCGTTTAACCTTGGTGCTGCAAGAAATTTCCAGCTCAGTATCACAAAACATCGCCAATTGGCTTAACTCACGATTAGACATTGTGGTTTCGGTGGCCGAGGGACACCAAGGCAACGACCGTCTGGAACAAGTGAGACGCCGGCTCAAAACCGCCGATCAAGCGGGTGACTTCAAAAATGTGTACATTGGTACTCAAGATGGCACCTTTATTCTTGATGACCCAAGTATTGTGCTACCCAGTGACTTTAATGCCACAACAAGGCCTTGGTATCGTTTAGCGCAGCAAAAACAAGACACTGCCTTCACTGCGCCATACATCGACGTTACCACCAATGAATTTACCATTTCGGCTGTGGTGCCAATTAAGCAACAAGGTCGTTTTGCCGGTGTCGCTGGTGGCGATATCGACATGAGTACCATTACCAAGATAATCAATGAAATCGACTTCCTCGGCTTTGGTTACGCCTTTTTGTTAGATGGTTCCGGTAAAATTCTTAGCCATCCTAATACCCAATTAAATGACAAACCCATGACTGAGCTGTTTGGCAGCAAGTTAGCATTGAGTCGCGAATTCAGCGAACTTGAAATCGATGGCCAAGAAAAACTGGTTTCTTTTGTGCGCATGAAAGGCATTAAAAACGTAGATTGGTACCTGGGTGTGGTGATCAATAAAGAAATTGCTTACTCATCAGTATCATCGTTCCGCAATATGGCAGCTATTTATATGTTGCTTGGGGTGATAGCCATTGTCGCCATGCTGCAGTTCTTATTACGCTATTTAATGCGCCCTATGTATAACTTAACCGCGGCCATTAAAGACATAGCACAAGGGGAAGGGGATCTCACCCGGCGCTTAGAAATCGACAATCAAGATGAATTTGGTGAACTGTCGGACTATTTCAATCAGTTTGTCGATAAAATTCACGGCTCGATTACTCAGGTTAAAGACACCACAGTCACACTTGAAAATGTCGTCAATAGTCTGGTGGCACAAACACAAGACACACTGTCAATGTACACCGATCAATCAAAGCGTACTGACAGTGTCGCCACCGCAATCAATCAATTATCATCCAGTGCACAAGAAATTTCAGGCAACGCCAATCATGCTTCTGAATTAGCCAGTAGCGCAAACCGCTTATCGGTGGAAAGCCAAAATGCCCTCACGGAAAATATTAACGAGATAGCGGCGTTAACGGATAAGATGTCACAAGCGCAGGAAACCCTAGATGGTCTGGATAAATTATCCGGCAGCATTGGCCAAGTGCTTGAAGTGATAAAAGGCGTCAGTGAGCAAACCAATTTATTGGCACTGAATGCTGCCATTGAAGCCGCAAGGGCTGGCGAGGCCGGTCGCGGATTTGCTGTAGTGGCGGACGAAGTGCGCCAGCTTGCCCAGCGTACCCAAGAGTCCACTCAAGAAATCGAAGACACCATTGTTAAATTGCAGCAAGGCTCTGCTTCAGCGGTAACGGTGATGAAAGCCAGCCTAGAAGATTCGGCTCGCAGTGCCGATCGCGCCAATGCCTCTGGTCAGAAAATGCATGAAGTCAGCAACTCCATCGATGCCATTGATGGCGTTAACCATGCTGTGGCCAGCGCCACCAATGAGCAGAGCTCGGTGATCCAATCTTTAGATAGCGACATTCATCACATTAGCGATTTAAGCGCACAAGGCAGTAACAACCTGAAAGCCACTTTGGATGAATGTAAGTCCCTAAAACAGCAATTTGATGAATTGGAACAAATGGTACTTAAATTTAAAGTTTAACGTACCTTGCAGTCATAGCAGCCGCTTTAACAAAAGCGGCTTTTTTATGATCATTTTATGACAAAGGAGCGCAAAACTTCCTGCAACAGAACAACACCATATTATAAATCAATAAGTTACCTCATTAATGCCACTTTTATTACAGGCGTAATATTTACGACACATTAGCGCAACACGGTTGTCATGTTCGCTCTTTAGACTGCCCTCAGTTTTTAGCAACTAGCAATAATTTTATAAGGTGTATGCGATGAAGTGCGTTAATCACTTGCTTATAGCAGGTATGCTGGCAACGGCATCAGCCGGTGCAAACGAATTAAACCAAGTCATGGATAAAAGTGCAGCCATTAATGAGTCTGCAGCAAAAACACAAAGCAAAATCGATGGCATTGCCGATAGCATGCAATCGCGTTTACAAAAGTTCAAGACGCTAAATAAAGAGATTGATGGCTTAGCCGTTTATAACGCGCAATTGGATAAGCAGATCCGTAGCCAATTAGAAGAAATGGCGGCGATTAATGAATCCATGGATCAAGTTTCCGTTATTGAGCGTCAAATCACACCATTAATGCTGCGCATGATCAAAGGCCTAGAGCAATTTGTTGCCCTTGATGTGCCATTTCTACCAAAAGAGCGCGCTGAACGCATCAGCCAACTTAATACGTTAATGGACCGCGCCGACATTTCTTCCAGTGAAAAGTTCCGCCGCGTACTAGAAGCGTATCAGGTTGAAGTCGACTATGGTCGTACCATTGAAGCCTACACAGCACTGCTCGACATTAATGGCCAAGAGCGTGAAGTCGATTTTCTGCGCATTGGCCGCTTAGAATTACTTTATGTCACCAAAGATGGCAAACAAGCTGGGTTTTGGAATAAAGACAGTAAGGCATTTGAAACCCTACCAGATACCAATATTGGCCAAATTAACAAAGGCATTCGTATCGCACGCAAGCAGTTGGCACCTGACATGCTAACACTTCCCGTTCAGGCTGCAGAGTAATAGGTAAGAGTAACAATGAACTTCTTAAAAAAATTCACTAAGACAGCAATTATTGCAACAACATTCACACTGTCAGCCAATGCCTTTGCGGAGCAAGCACTGGATTTAGACTCACTATTAAAAACGCTCGAACAAGGTCAAGCAGCACAAAGTGCTCAAAACCAACAACGTGAAGCGGAGTTTAAGGCGAAGCAAGATCAACAAATGCAAATGCTTAATCAACTGACAGTCGAGCGTAATGAGGCATTAGCGCGCTCTGAACGGTTAGAGACTTCGTTTGAAGAAAATGAAATTAAGCTCGCCAACTTGAGTGATACCCTAAGTCGCCGTATGGGGACATTAAAAGAGCTATTCGGTGTGTTACAGCAAGTTGCCGGTGACAGCTCGAATAAGTTTGCCACCTCAGTGGTGTCGGCAGAAATTAACGGCCGTGACGACTACATGAATGAGTTGGCGAAGAAAATGGGTTCTACTTCTCGCCTTGCTTCCATCGAAGACATCGAAAAAGTATGGTTCGAGATGCAACGTGAAATGACTGAGCAGGGCAAAGTGTCACGCTTTAACACTGAGGTCATCGTTGCAGGTGGCGAAAAGCAAAGCAAAGAAGTCGTTCGTGTCGGTGCTTTTAACCTTATCTCTGATGGTAAATACCTCACATACAACAATGAGACAGAAACACTGTCTGAGTTAACGCGTCAGCCATCGTCACGATTTACAGCTACGGCGGCGGACTTACAAGATGCCAACAGCGGTGTCGTTGATTTTGCACTCGACCCCACCGGTGGTTCTATTCTGGGCTTATTAGTGCAAGCACCTAATACCGAGGAGCAGGTCCATCAAGGTGGTGCTGTTGGTTACGTGATTCTAGGTGTGGGTTTACTGGCATTACTTATCGCACTGGAGCGTTTTGTTTCATTGATGCTGATGGGCGCGAAAATCAAACGTCAATTAAAAGAAACCACGCCACGTGATGACAACCCGCTGGGTCGCGTAATGAAAGTCAAAGAGCAATACCCAGATGTTGCTTACGACACCCTTGAGCTGAAGTTAAGTGAAGCCATCTTACGTGAAATGCCAAAAATTACTCGTAACTTAACGCTTATCAAGATTATTTCTGTGGTCGCACCGCTGCTTGGTCTACTGGGTACGGTAACGGGTATGATTAATACCTTCCAAGCAATTACCCTGTTTGGTACTGGTGATCCAAAATTAATGGCTGGTGGTATCTCGCAAGCACTTGTCACAACAGTACTGGGCTTGGTTGTCGCTATTCCAACGGTGTTCTTATACACCTTGCTTAATACACGTTCAAAGAACTTATTACTTATCTTACAAGAGCAAAGCGCTGGCATTATTGCTGAGCGAAGCGAGAAAGGAGCGTAATCGTGGTTATATTGCTTGATGCAATTAACGCTTTACGTGAGTTCCTTGATACGGGTGGCCAGGTTCTCCTGGTCATCGGTTTCGTCACCTTCGCTATGTGGTTACTGATTTTAGAACGCTTTATGTATGTGTTTGGACGCTACAGAAGCTACAAAAAAGAAGTACTACACACTTGGAATTCACGAGCAGAGCGCAATAGTTGGAACGCCGAGCAGATCAGACAAGCGATGATCTCACGCGTTGGTATTAACTTACACGCCAACCTCTCATACATCAACGTGATGGTGGCACTGTGTCCGTTACTTGGACTGCTAGGAACGGTAACAGGCATGATTGAAGTGTTTAACGTCATGGCCATTACAGGCTCTGGCAGTGCACGTTCGATGGCATCAGGGGTATCCAAGGCAACCATCCCCACCATGGCCGGTATGGTTGGCGCGTTATCAGGGGTATTCGCTTCGACCTACTTACAGCGTAAAGCCAAGCGTGAAGTTGAATTGTTAGAAGATAAATTGCTACTAGACCATTAAGGGCTAGTGAGGAAAGTATTATGAGAGCTCCATTAGCAAAAGTATTCCAAGAAGAAGAGTCTGAAGAAATTAACATGACACCCATGTTGGACGTTGTCTTTATCATGCTTATCTTCTTTATCGTTACCGCATCATTTGTAAAAGAAGCGGGTATCGACGTAAACCGCCCAGAAGCAGCAACGGCGGTTAAAAAGCAAAGAGCCAATATTTTGGTGGCAATCTCCGATAGCGGTGAAATCTGGATCAATAAACGCCAGGTAGATATTCGTGCTGTACAGGCCAACATAGAACGCCTTAAAGCCGAAAACCCTCAGGGCAGTGTGGTTATCCAAGCAGACAAAAAAGCCACCACAGACACCCTAATTAAAGTGATGGATGCATCACGTGCTGCCGGCGCGTTTGATGTTTCAATTGCAGCACAGGAGTCATAAGACAGCCATGCGTTACTTAATTTCATTAGTAATTGCAGGTGTCGTCACCTTCTTTCTTTTCTTGGGTATGCAGGCGCTTATCCAAGGAGGGGAAGGGGCAATGACGGAGCCTGTAAAGGGTCAAGTGCTTGACTTTGTACGTCTCAAAAAAGAAGAGACGGTGGAAAAGAAAGAGCGAAAACCGCAAAAGCCACCTAAGCCTAAGGATCCACCACCACCGATGGACGCACCGCAAACGCAAAATAACAATCTAGATGCCGCTGCCGGTAACTTTGATTTTAGTGCCAATGTTGAGGCGGATGTTGACTTGGCGGGTGGCTTAGCGCTGGAATCCAGTGATGGTGAGTACCTACCTATTGTTAAGGTAGCACCCGTTTACCCCAGAAGAGCACTTTCTCGCGGTATTGAAGGCTATGTCATTGTGGAGTTTGTTGTGACAAAAAATGGCACCGTAAGAAATCCTGTGGTGGTACGTGCTGAACCTGAGGCAATTTTTGATCAGGCCGCTTTAGATGCTGCACTTAAGTTCAAATATAAGCCGCGGGTAGTTAACGGCGAGCCGGTTGAAGTGGCCGGTGTACAAAACAAAATATCATTTCAGATTAATGGGTAAACACCATTAAGGACGCGATTATGAATATAGCAACTAAATTAACGCTGGTATCTGCGTTATTTACAACAGGTTTAGCAGCGCCGAGCCTGCTTTCAATGTTACCCCAGATCAACGTATCTGTGGCCTACGCCGATACCAAAACAAAACGAGTGCCCGCACTTCGGGAAAAGGTATATAGCCAACTCGCTCGAGCACAAAAATTAGCAGACGAAGGACAAGTCGCTGAAGGTTTAGCCGCGCTTGATTCGGTAAAAGAGCGGGCATCGAGTATGAACAGTTATGAAATCGCCATGATGCATAACTTTTATGGTTTTATTTATTACAATGAAAACAAGCTCGATAAAGCCATAGCTTCGTTTAAAGCGGTAATTAGCGAAGAAGCCATTCCAGAGTCTTTGCGGTTATCGACTACCTTTAGCTTGGCGCAACTTGCCATGGCTAATAATGATTTTCAAGCCACACTGGAGTTTTTACAAAAATGGCAGGCGGTGAGTGAGCAAGCGCCCAAAGCAAACTTTTATTTGTTACGTGCACAAGCACAGTATCAATTAAAACAGTATCAAGATGCCATTAAAAATATTAATACGGCTATTAATTTAGCCGAAGCTGAAGGTAATACACCAAATGAAAATTGGCTGGTATTACAACGCGCAATATACTACTCGCTAAACCAGCCTAAAAATGTCGTTGCAGTGCTTGAGAAAATGGTAAAGCTGTACGACAAACCACAATATTGGATCCAACTAGGTGGTATGTATGGTGAAGTAGGCAGTGAAAAAGAGCAACTGGCCACCTTTGAGACCGCTTATCAACGAGGTTTTATTAAAACTAAATCTGACTTTATGCAGCTGGCGCAAGTTTATTTAATGAGCGGCTTACCTTTTAAAGCGGCACAAACATTAGATAAAGGCATTCAAGCGGGTGTGGTTGAAAACACAGCAAAGAACCTCACTTTTATCGCGGAAGCTTTTGTTCAGGCTCGAGAAGATGATAAATCCATTCCTTTTTTCATTGCCGCAGCGGATAAAGTAGATCATGGTAATTTAAATCAAAGGCTTGCTGAAATATACATCAACACCGAACAGTACGCTGAAGCGGCAGATCAAGCACGAATGGCGTTAGAGAAAGGGGACTTAACCTTTGAGTCTAATGCTTATGTTGCCCTGGGTATGGCACAATTTAATTTACAAAATTTTGATGCCTCTATACTGGCCTTTGAACAAGCAGAAAAACACAAAAAGTCAGAAAATTTAGCAAAGCAGTGGATTAAATACGTTAAGCGAGAAAAAGTACACGCTGAGACGTTAAAACAAGCTTTACTATAAAATTATAATCGCAACACCAAAGCCGCCTTCGGGCGGTTTTTTTATTTATAAACAAAATAAAAGTTCAATATTAAATATGAAACTTTGGTTACAACTATTTTATGTAATCTTGTCGTAATAAAACCCCTTTAATTTAGTCACATCAAATAAACACAGCAAATAATAACTTATTTTAAGTCTACTACTGGAGTTAGCAATGGAACTAAAAAACCTCTTTAAAGTGTCTGCAATCGTCGCAGCAATGGCCCTTACTGGTTGTGGTGGTGATATCGAAGTAACACCGACTGTCAATGACAACAGTGTTAATAATTCAAACAACACAACAAACAACGAAGGCAACGGCAATACTGGCGGTGACACAGGCGGCGACACAGGTACAACTAACCCTTGTACAGCTCGCACAGTTGGCAGCACTGAGGTTCAAGGTCAATTCCAAGCACCACACTGTGTGTACAGCACAGAGTTTGCTTCTAAATCACTCGAAATTGAATCAGACATCACCTTCTCTGCACTGGAAAATGGTGGCGCACACGTATTCAAGGGTGCACTTCTAATCGGTAAAGACTGTAATACATCCACCGGTTGTACTATCGATGAGAACGGTCCAACGCTAACCATTGAGCCAGGTACTGTAATGGCATTCACATCAGGTGAATCAATCGTACGTATCGCACGTGGCGCTAAAATTGATGCCGTTGGTACTGCCGATGCTCCTATTCGCTTTACATCTGCAGCTGAATTTGAAGCGTTTGACCTAGCTGGTACTGGCGCTCAGTTTGCTGACTGGGGTGGCATCATGGTAAACGGCTTTGGTCTAACTAACGAATGTACTAATGCCGAGCGCGATGCTAACAACTGTAACTCGGATTCAGAAGGTATCACCAGCTACTATGGCGGCAACAATAACGCCGACAGCAGCGGTCAAATCAAATACGCTCACATCTGGTATGCCGGTTCAGGTCCTCGTGATGGCGGTGCCGGTGACGACTTAAACTCATTGACGTTAAACGCAGTGGGTTCAGGTTCTAGCTTTGAATTCCTTCACATTCACCAAGGCTTTGACGATGGCATCGAGTTCTTCGGTGGCGCAGCTTCAATCAAGAACATCGTAGTAACAGATACACAAGATGACGCGGTTGACGTAGATGCCGGTTGGCAAGGTAAAGGCCAGTTCATCTTGGTTAAACACGGCACTATCAAAACGAAACAAGACGTTACATACTCAGATGATGACGGCAACGCTCAGCTAATTCCAGCAGGCACTGAAGGCTTCATGGGTAACAACGGTTTTGAAACCGATGGTGAAAAGAACGGTGGCGCAGATTATGACCAAGCACCAGCTTCTACTCTTAACTTCGCAAACGTGACGGTTCTAACTACAGACGGTTCATCTATCCGTGATAACAGCGCATCACAAGGTATGAAGTTCGACGATGCTATTCGCGGTATGTACTACAACGCGCTAGTAGTAAAAGCAGAAGCTGCTAATGGCACTGAATGTCTAGAATTTAAAAACTCTGACAAAGACGAAGCGGCCAATGCCGAAGCGGATAACCTAAACTTTGCTAACTCAGTACTGGCTTGTGCTGCGAACTTCAAAAATGGTTCTGAAACATTACCTCAGGGCGAAGGCAAAGAAGAGTGGTTCCGTAACGACGGTTCTAACTTAATCCTAGGCGGTGCTGAAGACGTACTTGCCGCTGACGGCTTTGCAACTAACACCAGCTCAACTGCAATCACCATTGACGCTAACGACCTAAGCGCTCTTAACGATAATTTCTTCACCACGGTTGACTACATCGGCGCAGTGTCTGACCAGGACACTTCTTCAGAGTGGTATCAGTGGGCTAAGAAAGCAATCGACGCTTCAAACGCTGACTAATAATCGGTAGTAACGCCCGTTATTACCACTGAGGCGCAGTCGTTGCGCCTTTTTTATGATTTTTGGCAGGATTGCAAATGGATACTCAAATGAAATTTAAAAAAGTAGCTTTAGCGATAAGTGCGTCGCTAACAGTTGCGACTTCTATGCCTAGTATCGCAGAAGAAGAGCAAACTATCGAAGAAGTTGTTGCGGTAGGGACTCGATTGCAAGGTAGTGCTGCAGCCGTGATTGAAGAAAGAAAGAACCAAGCGTTTGTTGCCGATATTTTAGGCGCAGAGCAACTTTCTCGCACCGGTGATAGTGATGCTGCTTCTGCTTTGCGTCGGGTAACAGGCCTGACCCTGGTAGATGGCAAGTTTATTTATGTGCGTGGCTTAGGTGAGCGCTACTCCAGTGCGCGCTTAAACGGTGCGGCAGTGCCAAGCCCCGACTTGACTCGAAACGTTATTCCACTGGATATTTTCCCATCCAGTATCATTGAGAGTTTAGCGGTACAAAAAGCCTATTCTCCTTCAATGCCAGCAGCCTTTGGTGGCGGTAATATTGATATTCGCACCAAGTCGGTGCCGTCTGAGTTTACCGCAGGGATTGAAGTGGGGGTAGGCCAGAACTTTAATTCCGACGAAGGGTTTGTATACAGCGGCGCCGCCGAAGGCGTGCCACAGGTATTACAAGATGCGGTTATTAAGTATCGCGGTGATTTTCGCCTAGGTGAAATCGTTGCAAAGGACGGTATTACGGATACGGCCGACGCCACTCGCGCTGAACAAGCAGCCAGCATTGTTAAAGGCTTGGTTAAGTCACTGCCTCGTGATTTGAAAGTAGAGCAAGAATCCCTAGATCCAAACTTTGATGTTAAAGCCAATATTGGCGACAGCTTCGACGAGCCTTGGCTTGGCGGTACGGTTGGCGTTATGGTGGCAGGGTCTTACGATAATGACTGGAAATACAGCGACCGTAAAACCGGCGTGATTGACGATACCTTGTTAGAAGGGTGTACTACTACCCTTGAGAGCGCAGAAGACGCATCGGCATCATGCTATGTGACATTAAAAGAGTCTAAAGTCACCACTGAAACCGAGCGCATGAATGGCGTATTCAACTTGGGCTACAAGCTTGATATGCACAGCGTCACTTATTCTAAGATTTATCTTGAAGATAATGAGCGTGAATCGGATATCTCGGTACTACAAAGCCCTAACGGCAGTACCGTGCGCACCATTGCTGGTACTGGTGAAGCACAACGTAGCCATGAGTTCGATTACGAAGAGCGCACGCTGAATATTGATCAAGTCATTGGTCAGCACACCTTCTTGGATTATTGGGGCTTAGGCATTGACTGGCAATACACCGAGTCAAAGGCTGAAACTGAAATCCCAACCGAAATCGACTACAAGTTTATCGACGGCTATGATGAGTCTGGTGCTTACCAAGATTCAATTGTTACTGGTGACGATAACCGAGTTTCGTATTCATTCACGGACATGGAAGATAACGTCAAGTCGTACAGTGGTAATGCCACTTTACCACTGACCTTCTCAGGAATTGAAGTAACACTGAAGGCCGGTTATGACTTTATGGACCGTGCTCGTGTCTACAACACCAGTAACTTTGTGGTGAACAATAACACCGGTATCCCAATTCCAATTAACTTTGATGCCAGCAACATTAATTCAATGACGGGCTATCTGAGTGATGAGTTTGTTGATAACAATAATTTCTTATTAACCTTCAACGAACCGCAAGCACCTGCTGCGGATGACTACTTAGCGGCGCAAAAAATTGATGCCGGTTATGCTGAATTTGATATGTTCTTCGATAACACCTGGCGTGTAAGTGGCGGTATCCGCTATGAAGACTTTAAACAAGTGTCTATCGGTACTTCAAGCTTGATCTTTGACCGCATAACCATGGAAACCATCTATGACCAAGATCGTATCCTTGCTGGTACGGTTAATGAAGATGACTTCTATAATGCGCTGTCGTTCACATACTTGTCAGATGGTGATTATCAAATCCGCTTGGGTTATGGTGAAACCACGGTACGTCCTGACTTACGTGAGCTGGTTCCAGTGGCGTTCTACGATCCGCTTACCGATATTCGTACTTTCGGTGTCTCTGGCTTACAAAGCAGTGACCTGAAAAACTACGATGCTCGCTTCGAGTATTATATGGATAACGGTGACAACTTCTCGGTAGCCGCTTTCTATAAGGATATCACCGCGCCAATCGAAACCGTTTTACGTGTTGGTGATGAAGACTACACCGCCACCTTTGTTAACGGTGAAGAGGGCGAAGTGTATGGTATTGAGGCGGAATGGTTATACGACTTATCCTCCGTAGTCAGTGGCGTATTTACTTCAGGTAATATTACCTTAAGTGACTCTGAAGTGGCCATTGACCCTGCTAAGGCAGGTAACTTAACCAACCCAACCAAGCGTATGACCGGTCACTCAGAATACGTGGTTAACCTACAACTTAACTATGATTCTGCTGACGGCCAACACAGTGGCTCGTTGGTATACAATGTCTTTGGCGAGCGTATTTTGGCTTCCGGTATCGGCGGTCGTCAAGATGCCTTCGAACAGCCGTTCCATTCCTTAGATCTTGTGTACACTTGGTATCCTGACTTCAACTCGAAAGTGAAGTTCAAAATCAAAAACTTGTTAGATGAAGATCAGGAAGTCACTCAGTCAGACATTATAGTTCGACAAAAGGATGTGGGTACTGGCATTAGCGTAAGCTACAGTTACGAGTTCTAATGAACAACTAAGCTTTAATCAAAGCCAAGGCCTGTCCTTGGCTTTTTTGTTTGAGATCAACTAGTGTTAAGTTTTTACGACAGTCATCATTTTTTCCTAGACGTGCAGATGTAACTATGTGTATAGTTGCTATAATAAAATATATTCAAATACTTCATTAAGTTACACAGATTTAAATGTCTGTGTCAGATACGCCTGCTAGGCTTTAGTTGATAAATATAAGAAAAATTTAGCCGTCATTGAACCGAGTTCTTTTAAACGCTAGGCGTTTAATTAGGACAACCTTTACATGTTGTATCCAAACCCCGCTCTGCGGGGTTTTTTATTGCAAATAATCTCTTTTTCACTCTGGCTCATCGAATTATTCCCTGCTATTGTAGACGTCTAGACATACGACTCACGCAATGATCCGTATTAACCAGAATGAAGGCATAAATATGAAAAAAGTAGGACTCGTCGGCTGGCGTGGCATGGTTGGCTCTGTACTGATGGAGCGTATGCAACAAGAAAATGATTTTAGCGGCATTGATGCCCATTTCTTCACTACCTCACAAGCTGGCCAACTTGGCCCTTGTTTTGCAGGTACAGGAGAAGCAAAACCACTGCTGGATGCCACTGATACCGAAGCATTACAGCAAATGGACATTATTATTTCTTGTCAGGGTGGCGACTACACCAACGCCGTATACCCGTCATTGCGTGAACAAGGCTGGGATGGCTATTGGATAGACGCAGCATCGGCATTACGAATGGCCAATGACAGTATCATTGTACTCGACCCGGTCAATCGCGATGTTATTGAACAAGGCTTGGAGCAGGGCGTGAAAACCTTTGTCGGTGGCAACTGTACCGTTTCACTGATGTTGCTTGCTCTGGGCGGTTTATTTGAACAAGACTTAATCGAGTGGGTCAGTCCAATGACCTACCAAGCCGCTTCTGGCGCTGGTGCTCGAAATATGCGTGAATTATTAACTCAAATGGGTGAAATTCACAGCTCAGTCAAAGCACTGCTCGATGACCCCAGCTCAGCTATTCTGGAAATCGATAAGCTAGTGGCCGATAAAATTAAAGACGAGGCATTACCCCAAGATCAATTTGGCGTACCACTGGCTGGTAGCTTAATTCCTTGGATTGACGTTGCCATGGAGTCAGGCCAAAGCAAAGAAGAATGGAAAGCCGAGGTTGAAGCGAATAAAATTCTTGGTTCGGCAAAACAGCCTATTCCAGTGGATGGCTTGTGTGTCCGTGTGGGTGCCATGCGTTGTCACGCCCAAGCGCTAACAATAAAGCTACGAGAGAATCGCAGCGTTGCCGAAATAGAAGCCATACTGGCCGAGCATAATGAGTGGGTCAAAGTCATTCCTAATGAGCGTGATGCCAGTACTCAACAATTAACGCCTGTGCATGTCACTGGCACCTTGGATATCCCCATCGGGCGCATTCGTAAGCTCAGCATGGGCGATATGTACATAAGCGCATTTACTGTGGGCGACCAATTGCTTTGGGGCGCCGCTGAGCCACTTCGCCGCATGTTAAAAATTATCGTCGGCGCGTAATTCTAGGGTGTCGCCTGTTGTGGCGGCACTGTCATTTTCTGCAATTCACCTAGCACATCTTGCGTTACAAAATAAGCATGCAATTTTGATTCAAACTCTGGCAAACTAGTTACTAACTTAGTTCCAAGAGAAAAACAATGAAAGCCATTTCCCTAACCGCAGCGGCCATTCTAGTGGCGCTAACTGGATGTCAAACCATCAATCACAACACGGAAGTTGTTGCCACACAACAACAAACAATCAGCCAAAATCAACTGGTTAATGACTTAAGTGAGCAATATTTTGCAGAGTCACTGGCGATGAGCCCAGTGTATGGTACTTACTTAGGTAAGCCTAATGTGAACCATAAATTTAACCCTCCAACCACAGCAGAAACACTGGCGCAGAGCAAAGCATTGCTGCAAAAGTACCAAGCCAAACTAAACCAGGTAGACGCCAGTAAACTCAGTGGCCAAGCAAAACTAAGCTATGAAATTCTTAAGCGCGATCTTGCTTTTAGTTTACAAGGCTTTGAGTTCCCAAGTCACCTAATGCCAATCAACCAAATGTCAGGCATGCATAACATTTTTGCCGGCTTTGGCTCAGGGCAAAGCGCGCAGCCATTTAATAGCGTAAAAGACTATCAAGACTTTATTCAACGTGCACAAGGCTTTGTCGTCTGGCTTGACGGCGTAAAGACTAATATGCGCCAAGGCATAGAAGTGGGCGTAGTGTTGCCAAAAGCGCTCACAAAAAAACTCATCCCGCAGTTTGAATCTCATGTGGTAAGCGACGCAACGAAATCCGTTTTTTGGGGCCCAATCAACAATTTCCCAGAAAGCTTCAGTGACGCTGAAAAACAACAGCTTAAGGCGCAATACCAAGACATGGTGGTGAACACCTTGGTACCTGCCTATCGTGATATGACCGACTTCCTTAAACAAGAGTATTTACCCAATAGTCGTGACTCTGTTGGTTACAGTGCTCTGCCGAATGGCAAAGCCTGGTATGAATATCAAATCGCTAACCACACCACGCTGCAATTAAGCGCCGATGAAATCCACCAATTAGGCCTAGAAGAAGTCGCGCGGATCCGCAGTGAAATGGAGTGGGTTAAAGAGCAGATGCAATTTGATGGCGATCTTCAAGCTTTCTTTACCTTTCTTCGTGAAGATGAACAATTCTATTTTAACTCCGCTGATGAGCTCATCGCCGCTTACGAAGACGTAAAACAAAAGATCGATGCACGAGTACCACAATTATTCAATATTCAGCCAAAAGCAGATTACGAGGTAAAATTGGTTGAAGCGTACCGAGCGCAATCGGCGGCAGGAGCATCCTATGCTGCGCCAGCACCAGATGGTAGCCGACCCGGCGTGTTCTACATCAATGCCCATAATTTAAAAGCACAGCCAAAATTTTTAGTGGAGACCCTTTCAATCCACGAAGCGGCCCCCGGCCACCATTTTCAGATTGCTTTACAGCAAGAAGTGGAGGGGTTACCGAGCTTTAGAAAATTTGGCGGCTACACGGTATTCGCAGAAGGTTGGGCATTGTATGCAGAGAGTTTAGGCAAGTCTTTAGGGTTATTTACCGATCCTATGATGTGGTATGGCCGTTTAGTCGATGAGCAACTTCGTGCCATGCGTCTTGTGGTTGATACCGGTATTCATGCTAAAGGCTGGAGTCGCGAGCAAGCCATTGAATTTATGCTCGACAATTCTTCCATGGCAGAGTCGGATGTTACCGCCGAGGTTGAGCGATACATAGGCTGGCCTGGTCAAGCGGTCTCTTATAAGGTAGGGCAATTCAAAATTCAAGAATTAAGAGACTACAGTGAAAAGGCCTTAGGCGACAAATTCGATATTAAGGCATTTCATAGCCAAATTTTAATTGATGGCGCATTACCCATGCCCATTCTGGAAGATAAAATTAAAGCCTGGGTACACAGCCAGATTTAGCCACAATTTGCCGCTAAGCCAGATCACGTTGGCTTAGCTGTTACGGCTTTACCCTAACCAAAACTGCGCATATAGCTTGGGAAGTTCGGCTTTGAGTTGCTTGGGTTTGTTTTTAAACTTTTTACCTTGCGGAGGAAAGTTGATCACACTGTGGTAGGGTAACTCTGCGTCGCTCTTTTGCTCATACAATAAACCAGCGACCAAATCGAGCTCGTCAATAAACGGGTAGGGTAGATCATCTTTATAAGCAATATTGAATTTCTCTGCCAGGTTATCAGGCTCTGCGGTTAACACACTGACGGCATCTGGCCCGCGGCTGATCACCCAATTGCAGAAATCAAGAAAATCATATTCACTGTTGCAGCCGGCAATCACATAGGCCACTTTCCAATTATCCCAATGCCATAAAGCTCTAAGCTCTTTACTGTAAATGCCATCGAACTTTGCGAGCTCTTCACTTGAAAGCACTTGCAGTCGCTCATTGAGGTAGCTGTTGTCGTTACATTGTGTTGGTGCTGTCACTAGTTGCCAAAATCGCGCAAGTTCCATGTTATTACCTTATTGCGAACAATTGCGCGATTATAGCCAGTTGTGCTTTTAGAGTAAATTAGCCTTTCAGTGCTTTGTCACCGCGACCAATACCTACGGCGCCAGAGCGTACCAATTCAATCAGGTCACTTTCATGGCGTAATAAATCCAAAAACGACTCGAGCCGCTCGCTGTCAGCCACCATTTGCAAAATATAACTTTGTTTACCCATATCGATGATCACAGCCTGAAAAACATCCGCGACGCGGTTAATGGCCGCGCGCGTGGCTTCATCGCGAGCAAATACTTTCACCAACAGCAATTCGCGCTCGATATGCTGCATTTCAGTTAAATCGATGACTTTGAGTACATCGACAATTTTGTTTACTTGTTTGGTGATCTGCTCAACAATTCTGTCATCCCCTTGCGTGGTAATGGTGATCCGCGATAAGGTTTTATCCGCTGTAGTTCCCACGGTTAAACTGTCAATGTTATAGGCCCGTTGCGAAAACAGTCCCACAATTCTAGACAGTGAACCCGGTTCGTTTTCAAGTAAAATGGACAAAATTCTTTTCATTATGCTCTTACTCCCTTTTTCAACCACATTTCGTCCACAGCACCTTGCTTTATTTGCATCGGATAAACATGCTCTGACTCGTCGACCAAAATGTCTAAAAACACCAATCTATCTTTGATTGCAAAGGCCCGTTCAAGTGCTGGCGCTAATTGCTCTGGTGTATCAACGCGGATCCCAACATGGCCGTAACTTTCTGCTAGTGCGACGAAATCAGGTAAAGATTCCATGTAAGAACTGGAATGACGACCTTCATACATCATGTCTTGCCATTGCCTTACCATGCCAAGGGAACGGTTATTTAGTGAAACCACTTTGACAGCCAAACCATACTGTAAACAGGTGGATAACTCTTGTATGTTCATCTGAATAGAGCCATCGCCAGTAACACAAAGCACTTCGTTGTCAGGAAATGCCATTTTCACGCCCATCGCGGCCGGCAAGCCAAATCCCATGGTGCCAAGGCCTCCGGAATTAATCCATTGCCGTGGTGATTTGAATGGATAATATTGCGCGGCAAACATTTGGTGCTGACCGACATCGGAGCACACGTAAGCATTGCCATCGGTTAACTGGTAAAGCGACTCAATGACAGTTTGTGGCTTAATTTTTTCAACCCCTGGGGTGTATGCCAAGCATTGTTGTGAACGCCATACCGTGATTTGTTGCCACCAATCCTCTTGCGCAGCTCTATCAATGCGCTTTTCACTGCGCTCTATCCCAGTAAGTAATTGTTCTATCACGGTGTCTAAACAACCCACCACGGGAATGTGCGCTTTGATGGTTTTTGAAATAGACGTGGGGTCGACATCAACGTGAACAATTTTAGCGTTAGGACAAAACTTTTTAACGTTGTTGGTGACGCGGTCGTCAAAGCGTGCACCGAGTGCCAAAATAACATCGGCATTGGCCATGGCTTTGTTGGCTTCTAAGCTGCCATGCATGCCTAACATACCAATGAAATTAGGGTGAGTGCCACTGATCCCCCCCAAACCCATCAAGGTGTTGGTGATAGGCGCATTAAGTTTTTCAACCAACTCGGTAAGCTTCTGTGAAGTGTTGGACAGTACTACGCCGCCACCGGAATAGATCACCAATCTTTTGGCTTCAATAATGGCATCAACCGCTTTGCGGATCTGTTTCGAATGACCTTTAACATTAGGGTTGTAGGTGCGCATTGATACTGTATCAGGCATGATAAAATCAAAACCTAGTGCGGGATTCAATATGTCTTTAGGCAGCTCAACCACAACTGGCCCAGGCCGGCCTGAACGAGCAAGGTAAAATGCTTTTGCTAACACCGCCGGAATTTGCTCAGCATCGCGACAGTTAAAACTGTGCTTAACAATGGGTCTAGAACAACCGACAATGTCTGTTTCTTGAAAAGCATCGTCACCAATCAGGTTAGATGGAACTTGGCCTGAAAGCACTACCATAGGAATAGAGTCCATATAGGCGGTAGCGATACCGGTAACACAGTTAGTCGCACCAGGACCGCTGGTGGCCAACACCACGCCTACTTCGCCTGTTGCTCTGGCATAACCATCGGCCATATGGGTAGCCGCTTGCTCATGGCGCACTAGTACATGCTCGATGTCATTTTGCTGAAACAGTGCGTCGTACAAGTCCAGCACCGAACCCCCAGGGTAACCAAAGATATACCTTACATTCAGTGCGCTTAGCGCTTTTACCACCAGCTCTGAGCCATTAAATTGCTCTGCCATTGCCTCATTCCTCGTTGCTGTATTGCTGTTATGTTTGCTTTTTCAATAAAAAACCCCGCTGGTTGCGGGGTTTGTGATTTATTTCAAGTAATAGCTCCCCGCTGAACTCTATGTTGAGACCAGTACCACCACGAGAACGATTAGTTGAAATAAATGTTGCATGACCATTACCTGTTATATTTGACTGTTAACTAGCCTACACAGTATTGAATAGTAATTCCAGTTAATACCATTTCAAATAATGAAATATAGCATTTCAATTTAAAATTAACTTTCCTGTGAATTTTTTATTCCTTTATCAAGGGTGTGGTTACCAATAACACTGCTAAACTAACAACAGGTTCATCAAGAGGCATACTCATGCAACTTTCACCTACTATCATTTTTTGGCTTAGCATCTTATTTAGCTCTGTTACTGTGGCACAAACAGTCAACCCTGAACGCATTATTTATTGGCACGAAAAGCAATTAGGCAGGTCAGTAAGCGACTATGAGCGTGAGCAAATTCTAAAACGCTACGTCGCCGACTTGACCCCAAAAGCAGCCATCAGACCGCCTTTTGTTGTCAAAGCCCAGGCAACAATAACTAATCGCTGGCAACAGCAAACTATCAACAGCAGTGCCACCGTTTTAAACCAAGCGCGAGTACTGGCCATTTTGGTGGACTTTTCCGATCTACCCCATGATGACAATCAGTTACAGCCGTCTGACACGGATATGTATTATCCAAGCTACCCCAGTAGTCATTATAACAATTTGCTTTTTAGCGATACTGGCTACAGCGGACCAAATGGTGAAGTGTTGCAAACGGCCACCCAATATTATCAAGCAGCATCTGGGGGCTCATTACAATTAACCGGCGCGGTAATTGGTTGGATCCGTGCTGACCAAAACGCCGCCTATTATGGTAAGCGAGAAGGCGAAACGCGTGATCTTAGAGCAGAAGAGTTGGTGTTTGAGGCCATCAGTAAGGCTGTTGCCAATAATGACATCGATTTAGCAAGCTTTGATAACACCGACCTCCATGATTTAGACGGCGATGGTAACCGCTTCGAGCCGGACGGTGTTATCGATCACGTAATGCTATTTCATTCCAGTATCGGCGAGGAGGCAGGAGGGGGAGTGTTAGGCACTGACGCCATTTGGTCGCACCGTTTTTTCGTCTTTAATAACAGCAATCAACCCCGCGATATACCGGGAAGTGACTATAAGGTGTTTAATTACACCATTAACCCCATTGATGCCGCGATTGGTGTGGTGGTGCATGAGTTTGGCCATGAGTTGGGACTTCCGGATGAGTACGACCTCAATGACAATACGATTGGCGAGCCAGTTGCACTATGGTCTGTGATGTCTTCTGGTAGTTACGTAGGGGCGTTATCAGGGGATAAACCGAGTCAATTTTCAGCAAAAAATTTAGAGTACTTACAGCAACAATACGGAGGAAACTGGTTAAATCAACGCACATTTACATTGCCAGAATTAAGCGCGGGCCAAACTCTCACTCTTTCTGACAGTAGTGTTAATAATGGTCAGGTCAATCAAGTTAAAATAGCACTTCCCCCATTGTTAGAAGAGTTTGTTCCGCCATTAGCAGGAGACTACCATTATTACTCCGGGCAAGGGGATGGACTTAACAATCAAGCTAGCTTTGTTGTTCGCCTACCCGACAGTGATGAACTTACCTTGTCCATGTTAGCCAACTACAGCATTGAGCTTAATTACGATTTTTTCCAAGTGCTGGTTAACGGCGAAGCCATTGCCGGCAATACCACTTCATCAAGCCACCCGATATACCCCAGCATTAAGCATTACATGGATGGTGAGTCTGCGGTATTTGGTGCCAACCCAGTAACATTAGAGTTTGATTTATCCTCTTATCGCACTCAAGAAGTGACGGTAACACTCAGATATCAGACCGACGCCATTGACACCCTCAAAGGGGTTTTGGTGGATAATTTGCAGATAAGTACAGCAACAGAAGTGATTTACAGCAATACCGCTGAACCCGGTTTCAACCTCAATTATGCTGGCTTTCGTAAGTTGGCAAGCTATCGTGCCATGGCGCCACACGCCTATTATGCCCAATTACGTTCACACCGTGGACTGGATGCGGGCTTGGCTCTGGCCAGTTATAATACAGGGGTGTTAGCTTGGTATAGTAATGATAATGTTGATAATAATTCAACTTCGCTGCACCCAGGTAGTGGCGATCTGTTAGTGGTTGATGTCGATCAACAACCGATATACAAAGCAGATGGCACCAGCCCAGCGAGCAGTATTATTCAAGTAAGAGATGCCGCCATGCGATTGGCTCAACAACGGCCGGGGCTCGGCGATCAGGATTTAGCAGCAATAAGCTTGTTTGACGACCGAGAAAATTATCAGTTTGCCATACAGCCAGAATCTGGGGTGAAACTGCCGGCATTCGGCGCCGCGATAGAACTCACTGCCATAACAGAGGATGCCAGCGCAGCTGAAATATTACTGAGCTACCAAAGTTCACCTAGCATCAACAGTGAAATAAACCAAAGCATCGTTGACTTTAGTACTTCGGGCTTACTGTTAAATGAAAGCGATCAGTTTTTATGGCGGTTTGGTGATGGTAATAGTAGCGATAGGTTAACGACGACACATAATTATCAATCGCCTGGGGTGTATGACGTTACATTTACCCAAACAGATCAACTGGGCAATGCTGAAACCTTAGCAACTCAGGTGACTATCACTGACGTTGTGCAGACGCCACTTAGCTTAAGCGATTTAACTGTGACGCAAAGCGGCCAAAGTGTGCTTTTCTCAATTGCCGTCTCTGGCGGATCCACTCCCTATCAAATTGAGTGGCAATTTGGTGAAGGCAATAACGCCACTGGTGCCGTAGTAGAACATACTTATAGCCTAAGCGGTGACTATCAAGTAGAGGTGACAGTTAGCGATGATGACAACCAATCACGCTCGCAAACCACAACCGTATCCATAGAGGTGCCAATTACTTTAGAAGCCAGTGCCACAACCAACAACCTTTCTGCTACTTTCATGGCAGCCGCCACTGGCGGGGATGGCAATTATCAAGCAAGCTGGGATTTTGGTGACGGCCAACAAGGGCAGGGGTTATCTACCAGCCACAGTTACGCCACTGCGGGGACATATAATGTAGTCTTGAGCTTAAGTGACGGTCTTGGACAAACGGTAACTGGAAGCGTAGAGATCACCGTTACAGCTGCACCAACAACGCCGCCGCCAACAGACGAGCAGGGCGAGTCAACGGGTTCATCAGGAGGGAGTATGAGTTTCGTAATTGCACTAAGTGCGCTGGTGGGCTTTATAAGAAGGCGGTACAAATAGCTACCGCCTAAGCTCTGACTTTTATTATAGGCGTTCAATTACCGCTTGAGTGAAGTCAGTTGTACCATGGCTGCCGCCAAGGTCACGGGTTGTGCGGTCACCTGTTTTAATTACATCCGCGACTGCCGCACGGATCTTCTCTGCTTTATCCGCTTCGCCAAGGTACTCTAGCATTTGGATTGCAGCTAAGATCACAGAAGTTGGGTTAGCTAGGTTCTTGCCTGCGATGTCTGGTGCACTGCCGTGAACCGCTTCAAAAATGGCAGCGTCACTGCCAATGTTAGCACCTGGAGCCATGCCTAAACCACCAACTAGACCCGCACACAAATCTGACAGGATATCACCAAATAAATTAGTGGTAACAATCACGTCAAACTCTTCAGGAGTCATAACTAATTTCATGCAGGTTGCATCAACAATCATTTCTGCTGATTCAATCTCTGGATAACGCTCACCTACTTCACGAGCCACTTTTAAGAATAGGCCTGAGGTCGACTTAAGGATATTGGCTTTGTGTACCGCAGTTACCTTTTTACGACCTTCACGTTTAGCCAACTCGTATGCAAAAGTTACGATCTTCTCGGCACCTTCACGAGTGATTTTGGACATGGCTTCCGCTTCGTTGCCGTCTTCTGACACTACTTGACCTAGACCTGAGTACATGCCCTGAGTGTTTTCACGAACCGTGATGATATCAATGTCATCATAACGTGCTTTAGTACCTTCAAAAGATTTAACAGGACGAACATTGGCATACAAACCAAAGTGCTTACGAAGTGTTACATTGATTGAAGTAAAGCCTTCACCCACAGGAGTCGTTAATGGGCCTTTTAGGGTGATTTTATTACGCTCAATCGCTTCAAGCGTGGCTGGTGGTAGTAACTCACCGGTTTTTTCTAACGCAGCAAGGCCGGCGTCTACGTATTCATAGTCATAGTCACAACCAACGGCTTTTAAGATCTCAATTGCAGAATCGATAATGCTTGGGCCAATGCCGTCGCCACGAATAACTGTGATGGTTTGCTCTGCCATGTTTTTTCCTTTATCAAAAGTAGTGTTACACCCAAGGGTAAATGCTGTCTAAGTGTAGTATAAATAGCGTTGGGTGTGTGCTCGCTTGTTTAAACCGCGTTTTATAGCAATTAATTTCGCCTTATTCCAGTATGGAATGACAAATAATCATATCTTATATTTATGCTTGTTATTAATTCTATTTATAGAATAAATATCAGCCTATATATGAATAAAAACCCGCCTCTTGGATGGCATTAGCAAAGGATTTACCATCGTCAAAGCGACTGTCTGCGATTACTTCAGTCATCAACTGCTTTTGCCAGCTACTTGGCTGCCAATCCGGGGATAAAATCTGCATCAGTTGTAACTTAATAAAGATAAAGGGCTTGGTTTGTGAGTTTACCTGTGAGCGAGCGTTTAACTCGCTGTCGAGTAGTGCTTTATGTAAGATACTGCCTTGAAAATATTGCTCAGTGAAATCCGTAAGCTGATCTTTGTTAAGCTGCTGAATGCCAAATAATTGAGCAATGGATATGACCTCATCGGAGAAATCTTTAAGTTGTTTGGCCATGGTATGCTGCACTTCAACCCCTTGCTTTAATACAATAAAAGCAACCACTGCAGCAAAAGGAGAGAGTAAACGTTCAAACTTTTCACCATAATTATCACCTACATAAAGCGCAATTAATTGGGTTAATTGGCCATATTTATGCAACACATCTTCACTAAATGGAAGTTGCTGCGCCGTCATTACCTGTTCTAATAACACCCGTTGTGATAATAACCCCGCAGCATCAAGCCCAACCATAGCCAGCGAGTGGCGAACTGAGGAAGCCTTGAGGTTTTCTCTGTTATATTGTCTAGCAGCCACTTGAATAGCACGGCTGACGCTATCAAATTGGCTTATTAGGTTTTCCAGCGCGCGGAAACTTTGAAAATGACTCTGCGATAAAGCCGCAACGGCCTGCAATAAATGACTCTGATCGATCCCAAAAGGCTGTTTCCTTTCTAATAATGCCCGTTGCCACACTTTAAAGCTTAGTTGTGGACCACTGACGGTGGTGCAGCCACAGTGAAAGTCAAAACGCCGATTGGCTTTTGCCAATTTTCGCGCTTCATCATTTTCAATTATCGCAAGCAATTTTTCTTTGCCGCTAACATGAACCAACAAGCCCGTCTGTTGATTAAGCTGGCAGAGTAATGCAGCTGGGTGCTGAGCGAAACGTTGTGCTATGGCACTGAGTATTTTCAATGCAAAGCTATAATGTTGATTGCAATATAAAAGCTTAATAGCTTTATCGAAAGCCAGTTGTTTGGTTTTGGCATTGGGCGTAATAAACATGGCCAGTCGGTGCGCGACGGCAACCACTAAAGAGGCATGATCGTTAAAGCGATGATGGCTAGAAGCGACCAACCTAGCATCATAGCTGGTTAACCGTGACAACACCCGTAAGCATTGTAAATTTGGCGTGTTGGCATCGGCGAGGATTTTTACGGCAAACTGATGACGCCGAAGCCAGAGTTTTTCTTGTTGTGGGTTTAGCTTTTTGCCTGCAGCCCGTTTGTCACTTTCCTTGGCGACACATAAATAATCGGCAAAACTGGCCAACAATAATTCTTCCGTCACTTCACGAGAGTACTTAAGACCATGGCAAGCCATGCAGACCAGCACATTTTGGTTGATAACCAAATTGCTACTGTAACCTAAATCTTTACTGTATAAACCCAATTGCGCATGCATGGCACCGGGTGCCGCTTCATAACAGTCAATGTAAAGCTGAGCAAGCTTGACTAGGGTAGGGTAAATGGTTGGCCACTTTTCTTTATGGTAATATAGACGCAATACTTTATGAGTGCCAGTGGCGATTGCGGCCAACGTTCTGCTGACAGAAAGACGTTTATCCATTAGTTCGACGCTTTATCAAAAGCAACTCGTGCTCCTGGCCCCCACAGTTTCAGTACGTTGTTTTCAAACAACATGCCCGTACACTCATCCTCTGTGGTAATGCCGTCAGGTTTCACCAATTGGGTGCGATAGAACAAGATTTGTAAAACCTCGCCATCCACCTTTTTTACATAAGTAAGATCTGGGCTGCCGAGCGTGTCTAAGACATCTGCTAACTCAGTTTGCTGTTCTAAGCTCAGGTTTTCTATAAAACGATTATTAAATGCCTCACGGTCTTGCCAAATCATCGCTTGTGGATCGTCTTTGTAGTAATTGATCACTAGAAATACCACAGTGACGTATACCGCCAAGCCAAGAAATATGTACTGTAAAATTTTTCTAATCATCTCACTACTCAGTTTGCTAAGGCATGGCCTTAGTTCCACTTATTTGCCACCACTATCACTGCCAGCCTAACCGACTCTGCTATGCTGGGCAACGACTATGCGATTAGCTAATACGAAGGTCTTTGAGGCTGAAGCCTAATTCGATGTCTTGTCGCAATGTCACCAATGCTAAACTCACAACGAAGTCATTGCCACCAGCTTGCAATTTGCCTCGCTGCGATTCAGTGAGTTGCTCGGCACTGAGCATAGCATCATAGTCATTAAAACGTGCCAATAATTCTTTAGCTGTTTTTATACCAATACCACTGACCCCAGGAATATCATTGGTTCTGTCACCGCTTAAAGCCCAAAATAGCGTCAGCTTTTCTTTGCTGACCGAGAAGCGACTTTTGACATCCTCGCTAGTAATAAATGATTTTTTAAAATGATCATAGACACTTATCTGCTCACTCAATAGTGGTAAAAAGCCTTTATCCGTGGAGACCACGGTGGCAGCAATTCCAGCCTCAGCGGCTTTGCTCGCCAAGGTCGCGATAACATCATCGGCTTCATCATTATCCGGGGAAAAACTGCTCACCCCAGCGGCGGCAAACGCGGCCATAAACTTGTCGAGGTTGTTTTTTAATGTCTCGGGCATGGGTTGACGGTTCATTTTATAGTTTGGATAAAATTCATAACGCCAACTACGTTCACCATCAAACACTGCAACGGCGTGACTTGCAGCCATTTTATTAAGTAATGAACGCACCGCCTTCTCAACCCGCAGACAACAGGCTTTAAGGTGCACCTCTTGCTCTGTTGCGGATTTTGGCTCATGAACAGCATAGATGCGCCGAATTAGGTTGAGCGCATCTATTAATAACAGCCTTGGTTTCATGGTAATGACTTAGGCTTTAATCTCATAGCAAGGAACATATTTGCTGCCTGGTAGTTTCATTCTACCTTGGGCAACAAATGCGCCTAGCAATTTATCCATGTCTTGCATCAAGCTTTTGTCTCCGCTTAGGGTATAAGGCCCATGGTTACGAATGGCGTTTATGCCTTCGTCTTTGACATTACCGGCTACAATTCCCGAAAATGCTCGGCGCAAGTTGGCCGCCAATAGCTGCTTAGGCTGTTCTAAGTGCAAGTCCAAAGCGGCCATGTTTTCGTGGGTTGGGGCGAATGGCTGTTGAAAATCATTATCAATTTTGAGCGTCCAATTAAAATAATAGGCGTCGCCTTGATGCTTACGATATTCTCGCACTGGGATCATCGATTGCTTTAACTTCTGTGCTACACGCTCTGGGTCATCAATAATCACTTCAAACTTCTCTAATGCTGCTTTGCCAAGGGTCTTTTCAACAAAAGCGCTCAGCTCTTGGAAATACGCTGCAGACTCTTTAGGACCGGTTAAAATCACCGGTAGGTGCTGTTTCTGGTTTTCTGGGTGAAGCAAAATCCCGAGTAAGTACAACAGCTCCTCGGCAGTGCCCGCGCCTCCTGGGAAGATGATGATGCCATGAGCAACGCGAATAAAGGCTTCGAGACGCTTCTCAATGTCTGGCAATATCACCAACTCATTGACGATAGGGTTAGGTGGCTCAGCCGCAATAATGCTCGGCTCGGTCAGGCCGAGGTAGCGGTTGTTGGTAATACGCTGTTTCGCATGACCTATAGTGGCCCCTTTCATTGGCCCTTTCATTGCTCCAGGGCCACAGCCTGTACAAATGTTTAAACCGCGCAAGCCCAGTTGATAGCCTACTTGTTTAGTGTATTTGTATTCGGTTTCGTTAATTGAATGGCCGCCCCAGCAGACAATCATGTTGGGGTCTTTATTCACTTCTAAGGCGTCGGCATTTCTGAGCATATCAAACACCATGTGCGTGATTGCTTCAGCAGACTCGCTTGTTCCCTGGTATTTTTGGCAAATAAATAAAATATCTCGAATAACCGAGAAAATATGTTCATGGATCCCGGTGATTATCTGACCATCAACAAAAGCGGATTCAGGTGGGTTATCTAACGCTATTTTTATGCCACGCTCACGGGCGAGCAGTTGAATATCAAAATTTTTATATTTATCGTAGATTTCGGCACTTGAGTCGGTGTGACTGCCAACATTTAACACCGCTAATGCACAGTTTCTGAATAGCCTATAACGCTCACTGGTGGTCGACTGTTGTAGTAAGTCCACCTCTAACTTTGATAATAAATTCAACACCCCAGTAGGGTTGAGTTCTACTCGCATCGGCTTACTCCTTGTGGTTGTGCCAAGCGTTTATTTGAGACAAAGCCTGTCTCTACCGCTATTCTTTGCTTCATAGAGGGCAGCATCAGCACGGTCAAAGACCGTTAAGCTAGTATCACCTTGCTTAAATTGTGTCGCCCCAAGAGAAATAGTAATAACTACTTCGTTTTCTTTAAATTTAAATGGTATTGATTTGATGACTTGCCTGACTTTTTCAAGTGGCTTTTGAGCATTATTGAGCGACATGCCTGGCATCAATAACACAAACTCTTCTCCACCATAGCGGGCAATAAAGTCACTTTTGCGAATGGATTTTCGCAAAGCTCTGGCAATGACTTGCAGTGTTTTATCCCCAGCACTGTGACCGTACTGGTCGTTTATAGATTTAAAGTGATCGACATCGATTACCACTAGGGTAATGTCACTTTTATTCACTTCAAACAAATGCAGTTCTTGATTTAAACGCTCATCAAACGCGGCGCGATTAGGCAGCTTAGTCAGACTATCCAATAGGCTTTTGTACTTTTGTTCATTTAAGCGCCGCTTATAACTGCTAACCTTGGACTCCAGGGTATTAATTCTATGGTTAATGGCATCAAATGAATCCAACAAGGCTTCACGCTCATTGCGCTCTAATTTGTCGCGCTCAATAAGTTCAGCACTGAGTTGTTTCAGTTCGTTATCTACCAGTTGTTTGAGTTCAGTGATGGACTGTGCACTTTGAGTTTTCTCATTCAACGTTTGAATCTTGTTTTCAATGCGCTCATTGAGGGTAGCTAACTCTTTCGAAGTGGACTTTGAACGCGCCGTGGTTTCAACCACTGAACGGTGCAGCTCTTCTAAGGTTTGGTTCAACGACACCAAAAAGCCCTGCGCCGATTGCCGTTCTTTGGCGATGGCATGGGCTATGATTTTTATTACTTGGGCTGCGCAATCATAGAGGTTTTCTAGGCTGTCATTGGCCAAAATACTACTGCGGATCTCACTGACTTGCTCCAGCATTGACTCTTCAAAAATGAGCTCATTGATCAGGGCCAGTAAATCCGAGGCCAAATCTGGGAACTTACCGGCTAAGGTATCCTCGGATACTTCAACTTTCGACTGTAAAACTTGATGGTATATGCTGACTAACGCTTCTAAAACTGGAAGAAAACCATTGGTAGAATTAATATCTTGTAATTCACTATCGAGTATTGTGCGCAATTTGCGTCTAGCATCATCCGGCACGCCCTTTACTTTTTGCAGTGATCGTCCACTTTGCTGAATAGCTTGCACTAAAGCACGATGATTGGCGTTGTTGGTGCTTTCTTGTTGTTTTAACGGTTCCGATATATTTTCGATAAGTGGGACTAGGTGTTCAAAGTCTACGCCTTTGTTTAAGGCGCTGCGAAACTTTGCCAGCTGGTTATCCAGTGAAACGTCCTGACCTTTACAAGCAAGAGAGAGTTTTGACACAAACTGAGTTAATAATTCTATTTGTTGTTTTCTAGCATCCTCGAGCGTTTTTCTAGCTGCAATCGCTTGATTGAGTTTTTGCTCGAGTTTTACGGCGTTGTCAGTCACGAAATTCCAGTCTTTTATTAATATCTTAGTCTATAAGTCTACAACAATTTACGACAATGTGCGCGATATTTTAACGGCGTAAAGTATCGAATTGTAACGGCTATTCATCGATATTCATTAGCGCCATTTAAAGCTATCTGCTAGATTGCCAAAAAATAATAAAGCACCTCAAAATTATGAAAAAATCTTTTCTCAGTCTATTAGGGATGATAGCGCTCAATGCTTATGCCACGGTCGAATACAAAGTGTCATTCGAACAACCTGAGCATCACCTTGCTAACGTCGAAATGACCTTCCCAAAAACAAGCCAGGCCAGTTTGGATATTAAACTGCCTGATTGGCGCACAGGTCGTTATGAAATCTTAGATTTGGCTAACGGCATTCGCTTTTTCAGTGCCAGCACTGACGACAACGAGCCATTGCAATGGCAAAAAATAGATAAAAACACCTGGCGTGTACATCTCAAAGAGCCAACCAAAGTCCATGTTCAATATCAAGTGTATGCCAATGAACTGGGCTTACGGGCGCGGCATGTGGATGATAGCCATGCTTTTATCGACGCTTCAGGCTTTTTTATGTTCAGCGACGCTTTTCGCAGCGAGCCGGTGACGGTGGAATTAGCTGTTCCTAGCGGTTGGCGTTCAGTCTCTGGTATGCAGTATGGCGATACAAAACACAGTTTTAAGGCTGAAAATTATGATATTTTACTTGATTCGCCAATTGAGACGGGTATCAACCAACTACATCAATTTAGCGTTGACGATCGTGACTACGAGCTGGTGATTTGGGGTGAAGGAAATTACGACGTAGAAATGATGATTTCGGACCTAAAAAAATTGGTGCAAACGGGTTCGCTTATTTGGCACCAATACCCTTACCAACGTTATGTCTTTATGGTACATGCGACCAGCGGCGCAAGGGGCGCGACAGAGCACCTAAACTCCACCATTATTCAACGCCATCGCGATAGCTTTAAAGAACGCGAAGACTACGTAGGCTTTATTGCCACTGCAGCACATGAGTTTATCCATACCTGGAACGTTAAAAATTATCGCCCAGCTGGGTTAGTACCCTATGATTATGTTGCGCCTAACTACACGGATTTATTATGGCTGGCTGAAGGATCTACCAGTTATTTTGAAGATTATTTACTGCTGAGCGCCGGGATCACCAGCAATGATGAATACCTAGACATGCTTACCAAGCGTATCAATCGTCACCTTGAAACACCTGGACGCACAGTACAATCGGTAGCCCACAGCAGTTTTGATAAATGGATCAACCAAGGTGGCGATCACGGCCACAACTTCAGCACGAATATTTATTCTGAAGGCGCTTTGGTGTCCATGGCCTTAGATCTTGATTTATTAATCCACTCAGAGGGCAAGGTTAGTTACCGCGATGTCCACCGCGAGCTATATAAACAACACAAATTGCCAAACAGCTTCACCAGTGAGGACGTTAAAGCGATTTTAAAACAACTGTCTGGTCGTGACTACAGTGATTGGTGGCAACAGTATGTTGATTCTCCGGCAAAGATTGATTTTGCTGGGTTACTGCAAAAAGTAGGACTGAACTTTGCTTATCCAGAAGACAGCCAAGTAGTGGCAGGCTTTGATGGCAAAGCAAGCAAACTGGGTGAACTACTGCAACTGCAACGCGTCGCTAAAGATGGCAATGCTTGGCAAGCGGGACTGACAGCGGGTGATCAAATAGTGTCCTTCGATAGGCACCATGTACGTGAAACTTTAGCCGCCAGCTTACAGCATTTTAATCCGGGGCAAGAAGTTACCGTACACTTTATTCGTAGAGATAAATTAATGACTACCGAGCTAACCTTGGCAACCAAGTATGATAAGCCAAGAAAAGTCACTCCAGTGACAACGCCAACGGCTTCGCAACAACGCCTTTATCAAGCTTGGATGGGAGTTGCACACCCACACGCAAGCAAGTAAACCGAATAGATAAACTAAGCAAAGGGAAGACCAACTACCATTGGCTTCCCTTTTTTCGTATCTAGGTGTTCTCGATTGTGTTTATTTGCTCTTGTTACTGAGCCTTTGTGGCCAAGATAAAAAAGATTACATAATACGAGAGAAGAATCTTGAACGGTTTTTGGTGCGACCACGGCGCATCGAAGAACGGATTTGCGAGCGGGTACCCGCCAACCAGCTTTCACGGTCTACCTTGGCACCTTCGCCACGGCGGGCCTCTTCGGTGGCTCTAAAACCACAGAATTCGCGGTATGCTTTGAGATCTAATGATAACTCTTGAAGTACAAGCTCAATCATAATGGCATCATCAATGAAGCCTAGTACCGGAACATTATCAGGAACAATGTCTTCTGGTTCACTAAAATAAGCAAGAGATGCCATGATTTCACGCTTTTCATCTTCGGGCATTTGCCACTCTTCGTCGAGCACAGCATCAATTAGAGTTTGAAGAGACAGCAAACGAGTACTGACAAATTCAGGTAAGTTGGATTTTTCCATCGATGCCACCAGCTCTCTGGCTTTAGCAATGATTTCGCTATCGCTCATTTGGCTATTTTTTTCAATCGCCGCTTTCATCATGCCGCGAAAGTGTTCTAAATCTGCATCTGATAGTTCAAAGTTTATTTCGATAGACACAAGGTGCTCCCTCAACGTTATTATTATCAATGGATTAAACAAAAATTATACTTTTTGCAATAATCTTAAATATTAGCATATCTTCGTTATAAGTCTTGTTTAATTTAGCCTTTTTGTAGTCCAGTCTCTAGTAAAAAATCACATTATTTTTACTGCTTATTGATGTAAGTATGCTTGGTATTTAGCACGGTTCTGAGCTTGATAATGGCGGTTGCAAATAAACTTTCTGATCTGAAGCCACTGCTTTTTAAAAAAACGGCCCCTTTTGGATTTAGGGTCAGACTGAGCAGCAATGGTACTTGCAAAATGAGTTCCCTGAAGCACTGGGTGCGGCTCTAACATGAATATGTCGAGATCTTTTTCCCAAAAATACTGTAAGTCGGTGTCAAAAGGCCTACCAAAAGGCTGTGCGGCTAAGATTTTTTTGGCGCCATCGAGGCTGATTAAATGGGCACATGCTCCAGTCGATACTTTGCGTTGACTCACTAGCTGCTCACCACTGGGCAATGGAATAGCAAAATCGCTGTGATAACTTTTTTTGCCATAAGGAGCGAGCTTTATCACGTCCCACTTAAATGGAATGGTGCTTGGCAAAGATAAACAATGGCGAAACTGAGGCTGCAACTGGAAATCATCTTCAAAAATAAAGGCGTAAGGCAGTTGCCGTGCGACAATCTGCTCCAGCGCTTTTAAATGACTAATATAACAACCAATCTCACCTACACTAAGGGGTCGGTAAAACTGCCTAGCATTCAACTTAGCACAGTAATATTGATTTAACTGCTGTGGTGACAGCGCCTTACCATACACCGCCTCGATACGTTCAAAGGCAATACCAAAGGCCTCAAACTGCTTGCTAGCTGCGGTAAGTCTGTCTTTGCTACTGGCTAAATTTATTAAAAATAGTTGTGCTTGGTTAGTATACTCAGCGCTATTGTGTACCATGTTTATCTCGACAAATTAGATCGCATCTAACGACGCTTTTCATTTGTCGAGTTATATTATTGTCTATGCATGTCACTGTTATGACAAGAGTGCGAACCGCCAACTCTTAACTTTGCGTCCACCACAGTACGTAAACAAAACGGTTATACCAATTCGCTTAATTAAGTGGTCTATTTGAGGCAAGAAAATTCTGTCGATAACACCGCTCTCGCGTCCTGCTACCGCCAAGGTACCTACATCCGTGTAGGCAAGGCGAAAATTTTGCTATTTAGTTGTTCTAAATAAGAAATTTTTAACGTAGTTAGCGTCGAATTTGCTCCCTCAAATTGAGCAGGTATTAATGCGGATTGGTATTATTCGCTGTTGCTTGCTGTGACGTCGAGTGTCAATTGCCAGGGCGATCTTTTACTCAAACTTTGCGCTAAAGATAAGCTGATTGTCGCGCTATTTTCTGCACCATGATAACGAGTCTGATACTTAGGTAATGGTCGTTCTAGCTGTTTTTGCCAATCTCCCCCCAAACACTGTGACAAAAGGCTTTCACCATACTGTAGCATGGTCACCGCGTCGTCATAATTGGCAAACGACTCTACACAAAGGTACTTCTCGCCAGCTTTTAGCGGCGCCACAATTTGGCATTGTTCGCCCACTAGGTGTGCTTTGGCTTGCCAAGACTTTAACAATTTAGCTCCAACCTCAGCGCCTTTTAAATCAGCAAAGCCAACCTGACTTTGCTTGATAACAACTGCTAGTTTATCGCAACCGTCTAGTTGCGATACTTGCTGCTGTTGTTTCGGGGTTAGGGTAGAGCAGCCCACTAACATAGTGGGTAATATAGTAATGAGCAGTTGCTTTGAGTTCATGTTATATATTGCATTCAGTCTAAGTATTACCCAAGCATAATAAAAAATCATAGAAATGCCTGTGTTTAATACAAACCTTAACTGGCAGACGCTGTTAGAGCGGGACGGATGTACAATAAAGTGGCTGCGGTGACAGCCACTTTATTGGCTCATGTTGTTATTTATGCCGTGAGGCTAGGGTGGTTGCCACCTCTGCTAAGGTTAGACCTTGGCGCTGTAGCAACACAATGAGATGATAGAGTAAATCAGCTGACTCATTTAACAATTCTTCATTGTCATGTTTCATCGCCGCCAGGGCGACTTCAACTCCCTCTTCCCCGACTTTTTGACAGCTTCGACTCAAGTCTTTAGCAAAAAGACTCGCAGTGTAACTGCTGTCTGGCGAGGCATTTTTACGCTCGGCAATGACTCGCTCTAACTTGCCTATAAAAGCCAGCTCAGGGGTGGCTTCAGCAAAACAGCTTTCGCTGCCCAAGTGGCATGTAGGTCCCTCAGGCTCAGCAAAAATAAGCAGGCTATCAAAATCACAATCGGTATGCACTGAGTGTAACCGCAGCACGTTATTGGAGCTTTCTCCTTTGGTCCAAAGTCGTTGCTTTGAGCGCGAATAAAAAGTCACCAATTGCTTTTCAAAGGTTACGGCTAAAGCGGCTTGGTTCATAAACCCTTGCATTAGCACCGTCCCCGTGGACACATCTTGTACAATTGCTGGGATTAACTCCGACTTGGCAAAGTCTACCTGAGTCATATTTTCCTGAGTAATTAACATAGTCGAGTCGCCACCTTATTGTCGGCTAAAAAGTGTTTTAGTTCTGGAATGTCGATAATACCTTTGTGGAACACGCTGGCGGCAAGGGCGCCATCTACATTGGCTTGCTCAAACACATCAACAAAATCTTGCATACTGCCCGCACCACCGGATGCGATCAGTGGAATGTCACACTGGCTTCTGATATTTGCAAGCTGCTCAATGTCATAGCCTTTTCTTACGCCATCTTGATTCATACAATTTAACACGATTTCACCGGCACCAAGTTGCTGTACCCGCTCCACCCACTCTTGAGTTTTGTAACGGGTACGGCTGGAGGCATTAGGGTCGCCAGTAAGTTGGTAAACCAAGTATTCATTGGTTTCGGCATCATAAAAGCTATCAATTCCGACCACCACGCACTGCTTACCAAACTCATCGTGCAACTCTTTAATAAGCTCTGGTCTGGCAATAGCCGGGCTGTTGATGGAAATCTTATCAGCACCTTGCTCTAATACTCGAGCCGCATCGGCAACCGACTTAATGCCACCGGCTACGCAAAATGGGATTTCAATGTGTCTGGCCACTTCGGCCACCCAGTTTACGTCCAACAACCGCTTTTCAACGCTGGCACTGATCTCATAAAACACCAGCTCATCGGCACCAGCGGCACTGTAGCGTTGGGCTAAATCCAAAATATCACCAACGATTTCATGGCCCTGAAACTTTACACCTTTAACCACTTGACCATTTTTAACGTCCAAACAGGGAATTATGCGTTTTGATAACATGCCAACGCCTCCTCAACCGTAAACACCCCTTCAAGTAGCGATTTACCCAGTATTACTCCTCCAGCGCCTTGCTGTGCCAACTGTTCAATATCACTTAAGCTGCTGACACCGCCGGATGCCTGCACCTGAATCTTGCTATTGTGATTAACAATATCTTGGTAAAGCTGGAAAGAGGGACCGGTCATGGTGCCATCTTTACTGATATCCGTACATAAAAAGTTAACCACACCCTGTTGATAATAGTAATCCAGCAATTCAAATAAATCGTGTTCAGCGTCATTCAACCAGCCATGGGTAGCAGGCTGCCACCCTCTGGCAGTTTTGTTAACATCCAGGGCAATCACGAATCGCTCTGGGCCAAATTGAGCAATCCAGTCGCTCACCATTTGCTGCTGCTCTACGGCCATGGACCCAATCACCACTTGCGCGGCGCCAGCTTCTAACCACTGTGCAACATCCTCCTGACGACGAATGCCACCACCTACTTGATAAGGAACCGTTAACTGTTGAGTTGCCTGCTGGATCACTTGCCATTGTTTTTTATCTGGATCACGGGCGCCCTCTAAGTCCACCAAATGCAGTTTCTGCGCCCCGGCATCCTGATACTCAAGCAGTCGTGCTGCCAGTTCAAAAGGGTAGAATTGTGCGGTTTCGTATTTACCTTGGTAAAGACGCACAATGTTGTTATTTAATACGTCCAACGCGGGAATAATCATGTGTCGTCCTTATAGTTGCCAATTAATGAAATTTTGCAGCAAAGTGGCCCCCACTTTACCACTGCGTTCAGGGTGGAATTGCATTCCTGCGTAATTGTCTTTTGCCACAATGGCTGAGAACGTTTCGCCATATTCGCCACTGACCAAGGTGGACTGGTTTACGGTATGAGCAAAACTGTGGACAAAATACACTTGATCTTGAGCCGTAATACCTAACGCAAGAGGGTGCTGTTGCTGAACCTGTAAGTTATTCCAGCCCATGTGGGGAGCGGTTTGGCCTTGGGTATCGAGTAATTTAACCTGACCAGGTATCTGACCAAGACAGTCAATGCCGCCTTCTTCAGTCGATTCGCACAACAGCTGCATGCCAAGACAGATCCCCATCAGCGGCCGCTGATATTCTGCAATAGCCTGATCCCAACCTTGTTGCCGTAAACGCTGCATGGCAACATTGGCGTGGCCAACTCCGGGCAAAATAGCACGATCAAATTGCGCTAGTTTTTCTGGTGCGGTGATCACTTCCGGTGTCACCCCTAAACGTTCAAAGGCAAAACGTACCGAGTTGATATTGGCACAGCCGGTATTGATTATGGCAATCATAAACACCCCTTAGAACTTGCCGTTTGCTGAGATTCGTCCACTGCGATGGCCATTCTAATGGCACGGGAAAAGGCTTTAAACAGCCCCTCAACTTGATGGTGGGCATTGCCCTGACTGACACTCAGAATTAAGCTTACTGCGGCATTATCAGCAAATGATTTGAAGAAATGCTCTACCATCTGTACGTCTAAGCCGCCCACTTTTTCACGACTGAAGTCGGCGTTTAGCACAAATGAAGCCCGACCTGACAAGTCCAACTGACATTCTGTTTTACACTCATCCATTGGCAAAGCAAAGCCATAGCGTGCTATTTTCGACTTGGTGCCCAAAGCTTGTTTAAACGCCACGCCTAAAGCGATACCAATGTCTTCGACTAAGTGATGCTCATCAATATGGAGATCTCCCTTCGCTTGCACGGTCAAACCAATGTTGGCGTGGGTTCTGATTTGATCCAGCATGTGATCAAAAAAGCCCAAACCGGTAGTAATGCTACCATTGGCTTGTTGATCCAAATTGACCTTCACCGCTATTTGCGTTTCTTTGGTATTGCGAACAACCTCGGCTTGACGATTGGCTGTGGTTAATTCGGTCACGATGGCAGGCCAATTATCTTCATAGCGTATGCCTTTAATGCACAAATTCTCAGCCAGCTGAAGGTCGGTATCACGGTCACCAATCACCGCTGACTTGCTAAGGTCAACCTTGCCTGAACGCATAAGCTCAGTGAGCAAACCAGTTTTGGGTTTACGACACTGACAGCCATCACTATCAAAGTGCGGGCAAATAAGTACGTCTTCGAATTGAATGCCTTGGCTGGTTAAAATTTGCATCATTTTATCTTGTGGGGCATCAAAATCAGGCTTTGGAAAACTGGCGGTGCCAAGACCATCTTGATTCGACACCATCACTAACTTGTAACCCGCACTTTGTAATGCCAATAATGCCGGAATGACATTCGGCAGTAAGGCGAGTTTTTCAAGGCTATCAACTTGTTTATCCGTTACCGGCTCTTCAATAATGGTGCCGTCACGGTCAATAAATAAATAGGGGGCGCTCATGATACTTCCTTTACTGGTTGGCCTTGCTCTAGCCAACACTTAACTTGTTTTAACTCTTGCTCATTGCCAATGGAGATCCTAAGCCAGTTATCCTGACCGTATAACACAAAGGGTCGCATGATCAGACCTTGCTCCATGGCTGTGGTAATAAATTGCTTGTCACTCAGTTGTAGGGTGACAAAGTTGCCTTCACCCACTAATACTTGAGTGACAATATCGCTTTGCTCTAACCAACTAATAAGCTGCTGTTTGGCGAGATTCAAAATACTCACTTGGCGCTGCATTTGGGTAATAGCATTAACGGTTAACGCTTGCTCAGCTATTTGCGCCACCACAGTGGAGACCGGGTAGGGCGCAATTACTTTACGAATAGGTGCGAGTAACGTTTTACTGGCAAGCATAAAGCCCACGCGCAATCCAGCCAGAGCAAATGCCTTTGACAGTGTTCGTAGCACCACAATATTACTAAACTCTGCAATTAGCCCTGCAGCCGTTTGCTGGTAACAAAACTCAATATAAGCTTCATCGACAACCACCAAGGCTTGCCCTTGTAGACGTTTTGCTAAAGCGGCAATGCGCTCAACACTTTGCATCGACCCTGTGGGATTATTTGGGTTACAAATAAACACCAACTTAGCTCCAGCTATGGCCGTTACCAGTTCATCCACTTCAAGCTCAGCTAAATCATTCTGGCTCAGTTCATTAATGGCCACATTGTGGGTATCGGCTGTGACTTTATACATGCCATACGTTGGCGTAAAAATGGCGATACTGTCTTGGCTCGGCTGGCAGAATGTCCGCACCAGTAGCTCTATCCCTTCGTCGGCGCCACGGGTCATTAACACTTGTTCGGCGTTGACGTTAGCGTAGCTGGCATAGGCTGCAATAACCGCTTGCGGTTGCGGATCTGGATACCGATTTAAGTCCTCGAAACGCTGCTCTAACACCTTGTTATAAGGGCTCTCATTGGCATTCAGCCAAGTGGTACCAGTCAGCTTTTCACTTTTAGCTGAGCTATACGCTTTCAGTTGTTCAATGTTCTTTGGTAACGATATATTGCTCATTTTTACTTCTCCAAGCGTACTTTCACGGCATTGGCGTGGGCGTCTAAGCCCTCGGCCTCAGCAATAGGCAAAATGGCGGAACTTAATGTCTGTAAGCCAGACTTTGAAATAGTCTGTACCGTATAGGCCTTATAAAAATCCATTAAATTCAAGCTCGAATAAGTTTTAGAATAGCCGTACGTTGGTAGTACGTGGTTGGTGCCAGAGGCGTAATCACCAGCTGATTCTGGGCTATAGTCGCCAACAAACACCGAACCTGCGTTTTTAACTAAGGGCAGGTATTGCTCAGCATCACGAATTTGTAAAATCAGGTGCTCAGGACCATACTCTCCCGAAATAGCAAACGCTTGGCTTAAATCGGCCACTAAAATCAAACTGCTATTTTCGAGTGCGGCGCGGGCAATGTCAGCACGGCTGAGCGTTTGTAACTGCCGCTCAAGTGCCGCTTGAGTTGCCACTATCGTGCGTTCACAATCGCATAATAGTATCACTTGAGAATCACTGCCGTGCTCTGCCTGAGAAAGTAAGTCTGCGGCAATAAACTCAGGGTTAGCGCCATTATCAGCAATCACTAACACTTCAGAGGGGCCTGCCGGCATATCAATAGCAAGACCAGGCACCGATTGTGATAGCAGCTGTTTTGCCATGGTGACAAAGCTATTTCCTGGGCCAAATATTTTGTTTACTTGTGGCACGCTCTCGGTGCCAAACGCCATAGCGGCAATGGCTCCAGCGCCGCCACACTCCACTACCGTGGTGACTCCGCAGAGTTTCGCTGCATATAAGATAGCTGGATTGATGCGCTCATCGCCCTTAACTGGGGTGGCTAACACAATGGTGCTGGCGCCACTTAATTGCGCACATACACCTTGCATCAACACCGATGAAGGCAATGGTGCACTGCCTCCTGGAATGTATAACCCCACTGCGGCAATTGCTTGATAGCGTAATTCACAACGCACACCAGGTTGGGTATCAACTACAACCGGTTGCGGCTGCTGTTGCTCATGGAACTTTCTTATGTTGCCATACGCTTGCTCGATTGCCGATTTTAGCTCAGGTGATAATTGCCTTTCACTGTCATCTATTTCTTGCTGTGGAACGACAATCCTTGGGGTTGTACGCTTATCAAATAACTCAGCGTAGTAGAGTAGGGCGTCATCACCGCGCTGTTTAACATTGCTGATTATCTCTTCAACGCTGCTTTTTACCTCCTCGCTCACTGACACAGCAGGTCGATTAAGGCTAGCAGCACGTTCACTGGCAGAGGCTTGTTGCCACACTAGCATGACTTTACTCCATCATCTTTTCAATTGGCATAACAAGAATGGAATTGGCACCGAGCGCTTTGAGCTCTTCCATGGTTTCCCAGAATAAGGTTTCAGAGCTGACCATGTGCAAGGCTACGTAGTCATCGCTGCCAGCTAAAGCTAACAAGGTTGGTTGACCTGTGCCAGGTAATAGCTCACACACTTGGTCCAATTTATCCTTAGGAGCGTGCATCATGATGTATTTGCTTTCTTTGGCTTGTTTCACCCCTTTAAGGCGCGGCATTAAGGTATTAATTAACGACAACTTGCTGGTATCAGTTAAGTTGGCATTTTGAATTAAACACGCGTTCGATTCTAAGATGGTATCGCCTTGCATTAGGCCATTGGCTTCAAGGGTGGCACCGGTTGATACCAGATCGCAAATTGCATCAGCCAGCCCAGCGCGCGGCGCTACTTCAACAGAGCCCGTTAGCATAACGACGCTGGCGTCGATGTTTTCACGTTGTAAGTATTGTTTAAGGATTTCTGGGTAAGTGGTGGCAATGCGTTTGCCATTGAACCAAGCTTTGTCTTGTTGACCCAGCTCTTGTGGCCAGGCTAAGGCTAAACGGCAAAAGCCAAAGTCTAATTTAGAGAGCTTTTTCACGTCAGCAACTTGGTCGTTACGAACTCGCTCTGCTTGTACTTCTTCGAGCACGTTTTCGCCGACAATCCCTAAGTCACATACGCCATCCATTACCAGGCCGGGAATGTCGTCATCGCGAACTCGTAGGACGTCGATAGGCATATTGGTGGAGTGTGCAATTAGGCGTTGCTCGCGCAGGTTTAATTTCACCCCAAGTTGCTTTAAAAGCGCCTGACAGTCTTTTGATAGGCGCCCTGATTTTTGAATTGCGATTCTTAAACGGTTGTTGTTGCTCATAATTTATTTCCTAATTCTTAAAACGAAAAACCCCGAGGCGGAACCTCGGGGCGAAATAAACTTGGACTATTATGGTCTCGCCGGAGGTTCCTTTAAGGAATAACCCACCAGCGAAATAACTGACAGGTTATCCCGTATGATGATGGTGATGATGAACGGCTGTCAGTGTGATAAACATAATAAAACCTTGAAATCTGTTTGCTGTCTAATTAAGTACATTTATAGATAAACATACTAACATGAGTGTTGGCAATCATTTTTTTAATTTATTTAAAGTCTAGCTTATAACTGCCGATAATAAGTAGATACAACAGAGAGTTACTTGAGGTGAAATATGGATGCATATAAACCCTTTTTAGGGCCAATTGTCAGGCTGGATGTCAGTCACAAACCAACTTTTCATGTTGCCGGGGTGCAGCACTACAAAGTTGAGAAAGTAAAAAACGATTTAAAAGCAGAAATGGCGTTAAAGCGTCAACTGGAAAATGAGGATAAAATCCCCGACAGCGATGAAGAAGATGAGGAAAATAAACATCATGAGGAAAACAAAGGCGAAAATTTGGATACGTGGGCGTAAATTTCAAGCTAAGCGACCTTGTCTCAATGAAATATAGAGCTCGTTAAAAGTATTAATACCGAGTCATTAAAAGGTATAGTTCTTGATAACTCCATACAACAAATTCATATCTAATGGCTTTGCAAGATGATATACAAACCCTTGGTTAAGGTAGCATGCTACGTCTTCTGGCATAACATTCGCGGTTAAGGCAACAACGGGTATGTTTGGGTTTATTTTTGCAATCTCTAGCTGTGCTTCTTTGCCGTCCATCTCTGGCATGTGGATATCCATCAAAATTAAATCAAAATTCTCACTTTTTACGGCATGTAAAGCCTCAACACCATTTTCTACTATGGTTAACGCCGCATTCGTTGGTTCGAGCATGCTGCGAATAACGACTTGATTAATTTTGTTGTCCTCTGCGATTAATACTTTCTTTCCTAAAAGTACTGGGGCATTTAAATGTTTAATGCGTTGATTTTTGTTAATAAGGCTGGTTTTATCCAATGGCAGAATAACTGTCACTGACGTTCCGAGCCCTTCCTTACTCGTTAACTCGATTTCGCCTCCCATCAATTTAACTAAACTAAGCGTAATTGACATGCCCAAACCCGTACCACCATGTTTGCGAGTTGTAGACGCGTCTGCCTGAGTGAATCTATCAAATATTTTTGACTGCATATCGGTTGACATGCCTATGCCTGTATCGATGACTTCAACTTTTAGCGCTTGTCTTCCTTGTTGTTTATGAGTGGACAGTTTAATTTCGACAGAGCCTTGGTTAGTAAACTTAACAGCATTTGTCACCAAGTTTAAGATAATTTGTTTTACTCTAACAATGTCGCCAACCCAATGCTCACTAACGGATTTATTCATTGTTATAATTAAATCTATGGCCTTATTACTAACCAATGCATCAACATCGTATTTGACTGACTCTAAAACCTCTACAACAGAAAAAGGCGCTTTTTCAATCACTAATTTGTTTGATTCTATTTTAGAAAAATCAAGTATATCGTTAATGATCGATAGCAGGCTTTGAGCCGAAAATGCTGCATTATCAAGAACCTTACTGTTATTATCACTTAAATTCAGCTGCTGCAATAATTGTAAGCCACCTAAAATGGCATTCATGGGGGTCCGGATTTCATGGCTCATATTCGCTAAGAACTCTGTTTTTGCTTGAGCCGCAGACTCTGCTTTGAGTTTTTCCGATTCTAATACTTCAAGCGTATTTACTCTTTCCGTAATATCATAATTTACGCCGACCACCCTAACTGCGTTTTGCGAATCATCATGTATGACCTTGGCATTGGCCTTAATATGCTTAGTTTCACCACCTGTGCCAGTAATACGAAACTGTGTGTCAAATGCTACGTTTTCCCGTATTGCCTTATTGAGCAGAGCCTTTGTTTTATCAATGTCATCTGGATAAACAGCACTTTCCCATGCATCAAAAGCCCCAGAAAATTTTGCCTTATCAATGCCATACAACTCATACATCCAATCATCCCAGTGCAATTCGTCTGTTTTAAGATCCCACTCCCAAACACCTAAACCCAGTGCATCATTGGCTAACTGTAATCTAATGGACTCCGCTTCTGCTCTTTCTCTCATCAATTTTTCTTTTTGTTCAATTTCTTTTTGCCGAGTGATATCTTGAAAAACCCCAAAAAGACCTACACATTCTTCATTTTCAAACATGGGTTTGCCCAGAGCTTTAACCCAAATAGAATTGCCTTTATAGGTAACCAACTCGAGTTCTAAATCCCATGATTTACCTTGCTCAATCCCGAGTGAGACGGCTTCTGTTATCAACTTCTGGCTCTCTCCGGGTTTATAAAAAGCGATTCCTGATTCAATAGAAGGCTTATAGTTGAAAGGGACTTCGTGTATTCGCTTGGTTTGTTCACTCCAAATTACTTCGTTGGTCTTAAGATCCACTTCCCAAGTACCAATATTGGCTGTTTGTTCAAGCTCCTTTAATAGATCAGCCTGCTTCTGCAGCACAAGCTTTTGTTTTGTCGCTTGTTCTATTCGCTTGATTTCATGTTCCTTAAGAGCGGTAATGTCAGTATGTGCGCCCAACATTCTTATAGGCTTACCGTATTCATCACGAATAGCGATACCTCGACATCGGATCCACACCGTTTTGCCGTTTTTGTGGGTATATCTCACAATTTGATCATAGGGGTGGTTTGCATCGTTGCAGTGTTTTTCAAAGTTTTCTAATGCTAACGAAAAGTCTTCTTGATTGATTATACCCTGCCACTCTGAAGCAAGGTGTTTCATATCCTCAGCACTATAACCCAAGGTTTGCCAAAAAGTCGGGCTCATCCACTCGTTTTCAGGTTTTTCTAGGTCCCAGAACCACATACCATCGAGTGAAGAACTCTCTATAAATTCAAATATTTTGTCGTCGGATTTTAGCAGCTGCTTGAGCTCAGTATAAAGATAATGTTCGGTGTTAACGCTGGCCTTGTTCAACGTATATTCTCTCTATTACAGAATTGATCTTATACTCAATCTTAATGATAGCAGCAAAAGTGACCAGCGCTGATTGATAGGCGCTGTTTTTATTAAAAGACAGCATTTATTGAGAAACAATATTACTCTTTATTCACCATAACCTCTTAACTTATCATTACGATTTGGCTAATGGTTGCCATTTAGGCGTTAGAAACATACAATTTCGCGATTCATCATTTGTGGTCCAAGATTCACTTTGTCAGTCACTGCGATATTTTCATCTCAAGGCCCTTTGGCTAAACATTTTCCAGGTTACCAGCCGCGCCAAGCTCAGATCGAAATGGCAGAGGCCGTTGCTAAAGCCCTCGATTCAAGACAGCAATGCGTGGCAGAGGCCGGCACCGGCACCGGAAAAACTTTCGCTTACTTAGTGCCGGCCTTTAAAAGCAAAGGCAAAGTGGTGATTTCTACCGGTTCAAAAGCGCTACAAGAGCAACTCTTCCACCGCGATGTGCCCACCTTAAAAAAGGTTCTTACCAGTGGCAAAAAGGTCACCTTACTAAAAGGGCGCGGTAACTATTTATGCCCTTATCGCTTGTCGCAGCATCTCAGCCACGTGCCCACAGATGACCCCGATGTTATGCACCAATTAGCCATGGTGGCTAAATTTGCCAGCGAAACCCAAAGTGGCGATTTAGCCGACTGCGTTGGTATTGAGGAAGATGCCAAGGTGTTGCCTTATGTCACTTCTACCGCCGATAACTGCTTAGGCAAAGAATGTCCTGACTACCAAGAGTGTTATATTCGTAAGGCGAGACTGAAAGCCATTGATGCAGATGTTGTGGTGATCAATCACCATTTATTTTTTGCCGATATGGCGGTAAAAGACTCTGGCTTTGCCGAATTAATTCCTACCGCTGACAGTTATATTTTTGATGAGGCTCATCAGCTTCCTGAAATCGCCAGTGATTATTTTGGTGAAACCATTAGCACCAAAGCCCTGCAAGCCTTAGTCAATGATATTAGAGTAATATACCGCTCTGACATTCCCGATATGTTGCAGCTTGGTAAAACCCTCAATAAATTGGAAACCAGCTTAGCGGACCTACGCCTGGTGTTTAATGCCGATGGTGCTCGTGGGGATTGGCGCGAGGCACTATCAAACAAACCCATCTGCGATGCCATGCACCGAGTGATCGCCAATCTCGACTTTTTATATAAAGTATTGAAACTGTGTTTAGACCGCAGCGAAAAAATTGAACATCCGTTCGAGAAAATCATGCAGTTTAAAAACCAGTTTGAACGGGCTTTTGATACCGCGCAAACCGGATTTAGCTATTGGTTTGAGACTACCCGACGGTTTTTATCCATTCATATTACACCGTTGGATGTATCTAATAAATTTGCTGACATTATTAACACCACCCAAGCCAGTTTTGTTTTTACCTCAGCAACGCTTTCTGTTGATAATTCATTAAATCATTTTAGCCGCAGTTTGGGGCTTAAGCCTAGCGCCGAATTTATTGTTGATAGTCCCTTTAACTATGGCCAACAAGCGTTACTTTGCTTACCTAGGTATTTACCAGAGAGCCGAGATGATCTGATGCCCCATGCCTTGGTAAAAATAGCCAAACAGATCATCAAGGCAGCAAAAGGGCGCACTTTTTTATTATTCACCAGCTACCGCGCTATGCACCTTGTTTACGAGGGGTTAAGTACGGCATTGCAGTATCCCGTATTTATGCAAGGGCAAGCATCCAAACGGATTATACTGGAACAGTTTATTCGCCACGGCAACGCCGTGCTGCTTGGTACCGCCTCGTTTTGGGAAGGGGTTGATGTGAGGGGCGATACACTCAGTTGCGTTTTAATTGATAAATTACCGTTTGCATCACCGGATGATCCCTTATTGCAAGCACGTATGCGAGATGCAGAAATGCAGGGCTTAGAGCCATTTGAAGCCATTCAGTTACCCCAGGCCGTGATCGCCTTAAAACAGGGCGTGGGGCGCTTAATTCGTGACGCCCAAGACCGTGGGGTATTGATTATTTGCGATAATCGTTTAGTTACGAGAAAATACGGCCAAACATTTTTGAGCAGTTTGCCAGATATGTCACGAACTCGAGACCTCAATAAGGCAATTCACTTTTTAGAGAACATAGACAACAATGAAACATAACCTATTGGCTATCGACGCTTCCACCGAGGCGCTCAGTATCGCTCTTCATTTTGAAGGCAAATTTATTCGACATTTTGAAGTCTGTCCGCAGCAACATAGCCAAAAGATTTTGCCTATTGTTGAGCGCATTTTAAGAGAGGCCGAAATTTCCTTAAGTGAATTAGATGGTATTGTATTTGGTCGTGGTCCGGGCAGCTTTACCGGCGTTAGGATCAGTACCGCCGTCGCCCAAGGGCTGGCTTATTCCAGTAATTTACCTTTGGTGGGTGTCTCCACATTGCAAGCCATGGCGCAACAAGCCTATATGGATCATGGCCAGCAACAAGTGGTGGCGGCTATCGATGCCCGCATGGGAGAGATTTATCTGGCTCAATATCAAAGTGATGAAAGCGGCTTAGTGCAACCTTTGGCCGCAGAGCAAGTCATCAAGCCTGAGCAACTGCAATTGGATGCATCGGGCTACCATGGCGTTGGCACCGGCTGGCAGGCGTTCGAGCAATTAGCAGAGCAACTCAACGTTAGCGTGATTGATACCATTACTCTACCAGATGCTTATTATATGCTTTTTGTCGCAGAGGCCGCCTTTAGCAAAGGGGAAACGGTAACCGCTGCTGATGCGCAGCCGCAGTATGTTAGAGATACCGTTACATGGAAAAAGTTGCCAGGACGCGAATAAAGGCGTATTTTTATACTATAAGTTGTTTGAGGTTACCCGAGCTCACCGATGAATTTAAATGCCATTGTTCAACAAGCTGGTACGTATCAACCTAAAGCACTGCCAAAAAAGGCGGTGCAACCTGTTGCGTCCGAACCTCAAGCAGCCCAGCAAAATAACCCACAAATTCGCAGCAGTGATAAAGGCATCGCGCTTGTTGAACAAATGCAAGCGCAGCAACGCTCCACCATATACGACCAACCCAGCTATAATAACGGCAAAGCCATTGGCGAGTATCGCGCCATTGCCATGGAATCCCGCCGAGAAGAGATTAAAGACTTAATTGGCGTATCGGTTTACGCTTAATTATATCTGCTTCACACAAAGTAAATTTACGCCTTGTTTCTAAACGCCGCCTTTTATAAGTGGTTAACTCCTATTACAGAACGATCTCGCTAAATACCCTATTAAAGGTACTTATTTCTTCCACTTAGCAACTATTTCAGGTACTTTACTCGCTTCAATAGGTAGATATTGCATGTAATAGAATTTGCTATGAAATGTATTAAGGACATGGATGAAAACAATTACAAAAACTATAAGCCAAGCACTGTGCTTTGCCGTTGCGCTGGCAACAACAGGCTGTATTGGCGTTGCTTTAACTTACCCAACAGACAAAACATCAACTCGTTATAAATCACTTACGATGGCTGACATGGAAGTACACTTTGGCGAGCCAGATACCGTCTACGGCTTCGGTGACTCCGTTACTTGGGTGTATAACAATAGAGGAGAAGAGGATGTTGGCTTAATCCTTGGGCTAGGGGTTGCTGTACCATTGATGTTTTCAGTGGATAAAAAAACCAAAATACACTTCGCCGATGGTATCGTGACCAAATTAAGCTACGTAAATGACGATAAAAAAATGGCTGGCTTAATCTGTGTGCCAACAGGGCTGATGACAATGCATGGACCATCTGGATGGAACTGGCAATGTTCCTCGGGGGGCTAAACTAACAAGTACGACAAATAACCATTGCGAATAAATGGTAGAGGGCTGCATAATAGCAGCCCAGTTAAAAAGTGCTATTACTGCTTGCGAATAAACTCAATGAGCTTATCCGCAATCGCGGTATTGTTGTGCGAGCCAATAAAGGCTTCATAGCCCTTACCGTAAGCATAAACAGGCACATCAATGGCAGTGTGTCCGCCAGTAGTCCAGCCCGTGAATGAGGCTAAATCGATTGCTTCTTTCACTACCTTTTCTACGGCCTTGTGGTTGTTTTTCAGTGCGGCTTTTAACTTAAGCTCCGTCGCGCTGTCATACTCAAGCCCTGTGGTGGCTTGCCATACGGCTTTAACGTCTTTAGCTTGGCTTAACTTCTCAGCGATCACTCGCGCTGAGCCCGTTACCTTAGCAACCACATCTCGCTCCCAGCGATACTGGCCATGAGCGCCTAGAGTTAGCCCTCCCGTTGAATGATCTGCTGTGATCACTAAAACGGTGTCTGGGTTGTTATCAACGTAGGCTTTTGCCAATTTTATTGACTCAGCAAAATCGTCCATTTCAGCCATAGCACAGGCAATATCATTAGCATGACCACACCAGTCAATTTGACTGCCTTCAATCATCATAAAAAAGCCAGCATCACTGCTGTTATCAACCAGCTTAAGTGCCTGTTTTGTCATGGCGGTTAACCGCATTGGCGCTTCATCAAGCGCATGGGGAAGGCCTTTTTCAGCAAATAATCCCAATGCAGGCAATGACGAAATAGAATCTAAAGCTTCTAAGCTATCAATGTATTGGTAACCTGCTTGCTTAAATTCAGCCACTAGGTTGCGGTCTTCACGAATAAAATAACTGGTTCCGCCGCCTAACATAAGGTCAACCGCCGGCTTGTCATTAATTTTTAAATCCATGTAATCATCAGCGATTTCATTGTAGTTGCGACGTGACTCATTGTGGGCTGCAAAACTTGCCGGTGTGGCGTGGTTTATTTGTGAGGTGGCCACCAAAGCGGTTGTTTTGCCTTGCTTCTTGGCCATTTCTAGCATGGTTTCCAAATGCGCTTTATGAGTGTCTACGGCGATTGCACCGTTATAGCTTTTGGTTCCAGTGCTGAGCGCTGTGGCTCCCGCAGCACTGTCCGTTACTATGGTATCATCGTCTGGGTAGGTGTGAGCCATGCCCACCAGCATGGAATCAAAAATAGTTGGCTCCACCACCTTGGTGTTAGCGTCATCTTTAAAGTAGCGGTAGGCCGTGGTGTAGGCAGGTCCCATACCATCACCAATCATATAGATAATATTTTTCGGTGCAGCGATGGCCTCTGGTGTCGACAGCAGACCCACCATGGCCGCAAGTAAGGTTGTTTTTAATTTCATTGTGTTTCCCGTGTTGGCAAATTGACGAAGCGAAAGCAGCGCTTTGATAAGCACACTTTACACATAAAGTGCACACCATTAAATTTCATCAAATCAATGTAGTAACTTCGAATATGTCACGTTAAGATGATAAATCAATGATAAAACAATGAACACTAAAAAGAACGAACTGATGTCCCAATATGCGATAAAAGAACAGAAAATAGGGCCATATGCTTTTCAGCAGTGGGGCCAAGGGCAAGAGACCGTGGTTTATTTGCATGGTTGGCAAGACAATGGCAATAGTTTTTTGCCGCTTCAGCCGTTTACTAACCCAGCCCAACGCCATATCGCAGTGGACTTTTTGGGGCACGGTAGGTCTGACTGGAAAAGTCCCGACAGCTATTATTATTTTATTGACTACGTTTATGACTTAAAGTGCTTTTTAGACGCTTTGGAAATTGAAACATGTCATTTAGTTGGCCACTCGATGGGCGCCATGGTAGCAAATTTATTTGCCGCTTGTTATCCCAAGCGCTGTGACTCTTTGGCGCTAATAGAAGGGATTGGTATTGTTTGCAGCAGTGAATCGCAAACCCAGCAACAACTTATTAATGCGTTTACCTCAAGGGATAAACTTAACACTGCTAAGCCTCGTGCTTATGACAGTTTAGAGGTGTTAGCCAAGGTCAGAGCAAAAGTAGGGGACATTGATAGCGAAGCGGCAAAGACTTTAATGCAGCGTAATACCCACGCAAGCGCTCATGGCGTGGAACTACTGACTGACCCGAGACTGAAACACCACTCTGGCTTTCGTTATTCATTGCCACAAGCCAAAGCCGCACTTGGCGACATCAACACCGCCACGTTATTTATTGCCGCAGAGCAGGGATTCAATATGATTAAGGGCCAATTAAATCAATTTCGCGATTGTTTCAGCGACCTTAGCATAGAAAAAGTTCCCGGTGGCCATCATTGCCATATGGAAAACCCTGAAATTTGCTATAAGCTAATTGCAAAGCATCAAGCACAACTTGAAAACAGCAACACTGGAATGGAATAGAGTAAAGAATACACTATTGAGTAAATTATGCGCTCACATTACGCCCAAGCGCGATGTTTAACAGGTATCTAGATTGTAAATCCTAAGATTATGTGGGAATATGGCGATTTTAGAGTATTTGCTCAATTGTTAAAGTGCCTTACATCGATTATGGTTTAGGGTGAGTATAAAAATAACGAGAACACAGGAGCTAAGAGTGGAAAAAATCTGGCTGAAGCGCTATCCAGAGGGTATGCCTGAATCAATCGACCCAGAGCATTACGACTCGTTGCTTGAAGTATTTGAAAAGAGTTTCGCGGATTATGCCGATTACCCGGCATATACCAACATGGGCAAAACGCTCACTTATCAACAAGTAGATGAAAAAACCAAAGCCATTGCGAGCTATTTGCAAAACGACCTGAAGCTGGGTCGTGGCGATAAAGTAGCCGTTATGATGCCTAACTTGCTGCAAACACCCATTAGTATTTTAGGTGTGTTACGAGCAGGGTGTACTGTGGTCAATGTAAACCCACTTTACACTGTGCGTGAGTTAGAACACCAACTTAACGACTCAGAAGCCAAAGCCATTTTTATCTTGGCAAACTTTGGTCACACACTAGAACAAGCACTACCTAACACTCAGGTTAAGCATGTTGTGTTAACTGAAATTGGTGACATGTTAGGTGGCATTAAAAAGCACCTGGTTAACTTTGTCGTCAAACACTTCAAAAAAATGGTACCGGAGTTTCACCTTAAACAAACCATCCCATTTAAGCAGGTCATCGCTGCTAACCCAGCGGACTATAAAAAACCAGAAATTAACCTTAATGACTTAGCATTCCTGCAATACACAGGCGGCACAACCGGTGTGTCGAAAGGGGCAATGCTAACTCATGGCAATATGGTAGCCAACCTTGAGCAAGTGTCTGGCTGTCTAGATAAGGTGCTCGATAAAGGAAAGGAAGTCGTGGTCACGGCCTTGCCGCTATATCACATCTTTGCATTAACGGCGAACTGCTTAACCTTTATGAAGTATGGTGGACACAATATCTTGATCACCAACCCTCGTGATATGCCTGCATTCGTTAAAGAGCTTGCTAAATATCCTTTTACCGCCATTACTGGGGTAAACACCTTATTCAACGGCCTATTAAATACTTCAGGCTTTGCTGAACTGGACTTTTCCAACTTAAAAATGTCTTTAGGTGGCGGCATGGCCGTGCAACGACCTGTGGCTGAGCGTTGGCAGAAGGTCACCAATACCAAGTTGATGGAAGGCTATGGTTTAACTGAGTGCGCGCCACTGGTGACTATTTGTCCTTTTGACTTAGATGCTTACAACGGCTCTATTGGTTTACCTGCACCTAGCACTGAGATCAAACTGATTGACGAAGAAGGTAATGAAGTACCAAAAGGGGAACCGGGCGAGCTCTGTGTTAAAGGCCCACAAGTCATGGCTGGTTACTATAATCGCCCAGATGCCACTGCAGAATGTTTAAAAGATGGCTGGTTTGCCACCGGTGATATTGCCACCTATGACGATGACGGCTTCTTTTATATTGTTGACCGCAAAAAAGACATGATTTTAGTGTCTGGCTTCAACGTGTTCCCAAATGAAATTGAAGAAGTTGTTGCCATGCATGACGGCGTGCTTGAAGTTGCCGCCATTGGTGTTCCGCATGAAGTAAGCGGCGAGCAAGTAAAAGTTTTTGTTGTCAAAAAAGACCCTTCTTTGACAGAAAAGGATATAATTGCTCATTGCCGTGATAATTTAACCAACTACAAGGTACCGAAAATGGTGGAGTTTAGAGATGAACTGCCAAAAACCAATGTCGGTAAAATCCTGCGTAGGAAGTTAAAAGAATAATAACAAGAAAACCGGCGTTTGCCGGTTTTTTTTGCTCTAACCGTTTTCCATGGGAGACACAGTGCAGTATCAACTAATACAAAGCCAAGCCGCTTTAGATCAATTTATTTTAGCCATTTCTGATGCCAAGGTATTGGCAGTCGACACCGAATTTATGCGCCGCCGCACCTTGTATCCTGAAATTGCACTGTTGCAAGTATACGACGGCCAGCACCTAGCACTTATCGATCCGCTAAGTGAGTTGAATTTTGACAAGTTATGGCAACTCTTTGTTGATGAGGCGGTATTAAAAGTACTGCATTCCCCCTCAGAGGACATAGAAGTATTTTTGAAGTTTGGCGGTTTTATTCCAAAGCCCATTTTCGATACACAATTTGCCTTACAACTATTAGGCGAGGGCAATTGCATCGGCTTTGCTAACATGGTGAAACAGCTACGCGATGTTGAAATCGACAAAAGTGAATCGCGAACCGATTGGCTGCGTCGACCATTAAGCCAAAAGCAACTCGATTACGCCGCCTCAGATGTGTATCATTTACTGCCCTGTTATGAGCAAATAGCCGAGCGCATTGAAGCACAAAATCTTCATGACATTGTGCTCCAAGAAAGTGAATTAATTGCTCAAAAACGCAGCTTTCGCCAACCCAATGAGCTGCTATACCTTGATATAAAAAACGTTTGGCAACTCAGGGCACGAGATCTGGCGGCACTGCGAGAGCTGGCAGCATGGCGCAGAGCAAAAGCTGAAAAGAAAAATCTAGCCCTAAACTTTGTCTTAAAAGAACATAACATGGTCGAAATTGCCAAACGTAGACCCAGCTCGTTAAACAGTCTACGCAATATACCTGGGGTTGAAACCATGGAAGTGAACCGCTCTGGTAAAGAGATCCTTGTTTGCATTGAGCGTGCCAAGGAGTTAACTGACGAGCAATGCCCAGCGCGGGTAAAGCGGTTAATTGACTACAAGGGGTATAAGGGTGCCTGTAAAGAAATCAAACAGGTTATCAATGAAGTGGCCAACGCCAACCAGATACCTGCTGATGTCTTTGCATCGAAAAAGCAAATAAACCAAGTGATTAGTTGGGCTTGGAAAAAGTCAGAACAAGAAAAACAACAATTGATGAAACCAGATTTAGCGCTAGGATGGCGTAAACAACTTATTGCTGACAAGCTTGATGCTTGGTGGTGAACTAGCTAGATTGAGTCATTTTTTGCCGGCTACATAACCGCAATACTTAAAACTCATTCGGCAACAACAAAAAAGAGGAGCTTAAGCTCCTCTTTTGCAAACAAACAACGCTTATTTTTCGTCGTCTGGCAAGGTGACGTTAAGCTCTAACACAGCTAAGTCATCTTCATTTTGTTCGAATTGCACATTTACAGCGTCTGAATCCACTTTCACGTATTTACGGATCACGTCCAAAATATCTTGCTTCAATTGTGGCAAGTAGTCTGGGGTACCGCGTTTTGAACGCTCATGGGCAACGATGATCTGCAAACGCTCTTTGGCAAGCGATGCACTGCTTTTCTTTTCTGAGCGGAAATAATCTAGTAATGACACCTTATCCTCCAAAAATCCGTTTGAAGATACCTTTCTTCTCAGTTTGTAAGAAGCGGAAATCAACAACTTCACCTAGCAAACGATTTATCGCGTCGCTGTATGCCTGGCCAGCATCTGACTCTTGGTCCAGTACCACTGGTTGGCCAGAGTTTGAGGCGTTTAGTACGGAAGTCGACTCAGGAATAACCCCAAGTAGATCGATTGCAAGAATATCTTTAACGTCTTCAACTGATAGCATTTCACCACTATCAACACGTTCTGGATTATAGCGAGTAAGCAATAAGTGCTCTTTCACTGGCTCTAAGCCCAGTTCAGCTCGCTTCGATTTACTTTGTAAAATGCCCAAAATGCGGTCTGAATCGCGCACCGATGACACTTCTGGGTTGGTAGTAACAATTGCTTCATCAGCGAAATACAATGCCATCATGGCACCGGCTTCAATACCCGCAGGAGAGTCACAAATGATGTAATCAAATTCATCATTCATTTCTTTTAGCACTCGCTCAACCCCTTCTTTAGTGAGGGCGTCTTTATCACGAGTTTGTGATGCCGGCAAAATGTAAAGCTTTTCAACACGCTTATCTTTAATCAGCGCTTGGTTTAAATTCGCTTCACCATTAATTACATTAACAAAATCATACACCACGCGACGTTCGCAGCCCATGATAAGGTCAAGGTTTCTCAGACCAATATCAAAATCGACTATGGCTGTTTTATAACCTTTGAGCGCCAGTCCTGTACCAATTGCTGCACTAGACGTGGTTTTACCAACACCGCCTTTACCTGAAGTTACGACAATAATTTTTGCCATCTGATTTATCCTTTGACCAAAGCTGTAATTTTTAATGATTCATCTTGTTGTGTTATTTGAGCAGCTTGACCCCAGTATTCGCCTTGCAGCGAATCACTGATCCAATAACTCCCATTTATAGACACCAATTCTGCCTCAAGCTTTTGACAGAAAATACTGGTGTCTGGCTGGCCTTGAGCACCGGCTATGGCGCGGCCTCTCAATGTGCCATATATATGAACATTGCCATCAGCAATCACCTCAGCACCATGACTGACGGCACCAAGTACAATTAAGTCGCGGTCTTTTGCGTAGATTTGCTGTCCGCTACGTACCGTGCCATTCACAATCTGAGCAGGTAAATAGACTTGCTTTTCAACCACTTCAGATGACTGAGTAGGCGCTGGGGCATTGGATTGGACGTCACGTGAATAATTTAATACCGACAATCCAGCTTGTTTGGCTAAGTCATGTTGACTCTGAGTGCCACTACAAACCCCCACTGGATTTAATTGTAAATCTTCTAGGGCCTGCTTCAACTCTTTGAATTCTACAGCTTGCTCCTGAACATCCGCTAAATTAACCACAATCGGAGCACCTTGGAAAAACTTTGGCGCTTGCGATATTTTACTGTCTAGTTCTTGTCGTAATTTGGCGATATCAAAAGAAAACAACTGCAATACAGAGAGTGTAAATAGATTTCCTTTTAGTTCGAATGTTTGTTTTGCCATTTATGCACTCAAATTTTTATACAACTCGCTCTAAAGCCTTATCAGCTTTGCCATAGAGCGTAGTAAAACTTTCCACAACTTACTATTAGCATGGTATAGTGAGCGCCACTGATTAGCAAGATTTTATAGGGTTATAATGCTTACAGCTGTATATAAAAGTCCAAAAAAAGCGGATACCTACCTTTTTGTCACGAAAAGAGACGATTTCTCCGATGTCCCCGAACCTTTGTTAAACACTTTTGGCAACCCCATTTACGTCATGATGGTGAACCTTGCTAAACGCCAAAAGCTGGGTATTGCCGATCTGGATACAGTTAAGCAGAAGTTAACCGATGATGGTTTTTACTTACAGCTTCCCCCACACACAGAAAACTTGCTTGATGAATTTAAAAAGCAAAATGGAGTAACCGACGCGTGATAAAAAAAATTTCTCTATTAGTGGCCTCTTTGTGCCTGTCGACGTCAGTATTTGCCAATACCCAAGCCAAATTCGATAGCTATTTAAGTGCCTTAAAAAAAGAAGCCATCGAAAAGGGTTATAGCCAAGAGCTGGTAGACCAAGCCTTCGCCACCGCTAAGTTTAAGAAAAAAGTAATTAGCAACGACAAATCACAACCGGAAGTGGTTGAAACGCTAGAGACCTATCTTCCTAAACGAGTTCCAGAGTGGAAGGTAAGCCAAGCGCGAAAGTTGTATAAAAAGCACCAAGATTTACTAGAAAAAGTCGCCAAAGAATATGGTGTGCAAGCCCGCTTTATTGTCGCCCTTTGGGGACTAGAAAGTAACTTTGGCCGTATCCAAGGTGGCTACCCAGTGATCAGTGCCTTAGTGACGCTGGCATTCGATGGCCGCAGAGAGGCTTTGTACAAACGCCAACTGTGGGCCGCGTTAGACATTTTACGCGATGGCCATGTTAACCTCGATAACTTCAAAGGTTCTTGGGCCGGCGCCATGGGTCAAACCCAGTTTATGCCCACCTCATTTAATGCCTATGCGGTCGATTATGATAACGATGGTCGTAAAGACATTTGGACCACTGAAGCCGATGCCTTTGCCTCCATTGCCAACTACCTTAAAAGCGTAGGTTGGAATGACAACTTAACCTGGGGTCGTCAGGTACAACTACCAGAAAACTTTGATAGCAAGTACGTTCTAAAACGTGGTACTAAAAATCATAAACAGTGGCTAGAATTTTGGGCCAAATCAGAGCGTACACTAGAGCAGTGGCAGCAATTAGGATTACGCCGCATGGATGGCACCGATCTACCAAAAGTAAACATCACTGCCGCATTAGTGATGCCTGATGACATCAATGGTCGTATGTATCTTGCTTATGATAATTACAAAGCACTGATGAATTGGAACCGTTCATATTATTTTGCTACCAGTGTTGGCTATTTATCTGACCGCATTGGCTATCCGAAAATTAAATAATGGCTATCGCCAATATCAATAAGCGCAATAATAGAAAAAAGGCAGTGTATCTCTACGCTGCCTTTTTGGTTGGGCTAATGTAATACCAATTACGACGTGCGTAACGGGTAAAGTGCAAAATTTAATAGTAAGAAAGCGGTTCGACCTTACCCCAAAACACGCGATAAGAAAAAACCGTATAGGCAATGAGCGTCGGCACTACCACCACCACACCATACAATAAAAAGGTAAGAGCAGAAGGGTCGGCAACGGCTTCAAAAATCGTCAGCTTGCCAGGCACTACATAGGGGTAAAAGCTATACACTAGGCCGAAAAAGCACAATAAAAAGATAAATGCTGAAATCATAAAGGGTAACCAAGCACCGGTTTGAGGCGCTTTAGGTAGCTTTTGTAGTACTAGTTCTAATATAACGAATAACACGACGCATATGATGGGTGCGGGAAGTACCACTAAGGCCAATGGCAAATCAAACCAACGGCCATAAATCTGCTCGTTGATCATGGGGTTGATCACCGACACCAAAAGCACACCCAGTAAAGCAACCCAAGCAAAGCGTCGGCACCAGCCAATGGCACTTTGTTGTAACTGACCTTCACATTTCATAATTAACCAAGCCGAGCCAATTAAGCCATAAGCGCACACCACGCCAATACCACTAAACAGTGCAAAAGCGTGGGCTACAAGAGTGTTTTCAAAACCCAGCACATATAACCCGAGCATGTACCCTTGCGCGAAGCCAGTTAGCAGTGAACCAAACTTAAAGACTTTGTCCCAACGTCGCTGGCGTTTAACTCGCGCTTTGGCCCTAAAGTCAAATGCCACTCCACGCATGATCAAGCCAAACAGTAAAAACACCACAGGCAAATACAGCGCTTGTAAAATCATGCTATGGGCTTCGGGAAAAGCGATAAATGCCAATCCCACAGCCAATACGAGCCAAGTTTCATTGGCATCCCAAAACGGGCCAATAGAGGCTATCATGGTGTCTGCCGTATCACGGTCGTCCAGTGGAATAAGCATGCCTACCCCTAGGTCATAACCATCCAAAATGGCATACACCAATACCGCTAATGCCATCAAACCGGCATAAATCAACGATAAATATTCGGCATTAAACACGCGCCACCTCCTTATTTACTTCATTCATTTCATACTCTTCGACTTCAACCGATTTATTGGCAGTATGAAATAGGGTGCGAATATAGGCGTACAGCAACACCGCATAAATACTCAAATAGCCAATTAAGGTAAACAACACGTTGCCACTAGGTAGGGTGGTGACGGCCTCTTCGACTCGCAGAACACCACTGACAATATAAGGCTGGCGACCAACCTCAGTGACATACCAGCCTGCTAATGTCGCAATCCAACCTGAAAATGTCATTGCTACCAGCACTTTTAACTGCCAATCAGGCAGTGCACCTTTACGGTATAAAGTGAAACGAGTCAGCAATGCAACCGCTATCATTAGCATGCCCATGCCAACCATCACCCTAAAGCTGTAAAACACCGGTTTAACCGGTGGATGCTCACCTTTAAATTCATTGAGTCCTTTAATCTCACCATCCATTTCATGAGTCAGGATCAGACTCGCTAGGTTAGGGATCCCGATGGCATAGTCGTTACGACGCTCTTCTTCGTTCGGCACAGCAAACAACAAAAGTGGTGCACCACGCTCGGTTTCCCAAACGCCTTCCATTGCCGCGACTTTTTGCGGTTGATGTTCCAAGGTATTAAGACCGTGTAAATCGCCAACAAACGCCTGCACAGGGGTAAGCAAAGCCGCTACGGTTAATGCCACTTGCAGGGTTTTCTTCGGAGCATGTTTGTCGTCTTGTTTAAGCATCCGATAAGCGCTGACTCCAGCAATTAAGAAAGAGGCCGTTAACGCACTGGCTAACAACATATGCATCAAACGGTAACCAAACGAGGGGTTAAAAATGATGGCAAACCAATCGGTGGGGTAAACGACTCCATCTCTTAGTTCAAAGCCCGTTGGTGTTTGCATCCAGCTATTTAGAGATAAGATCCAAAACGCCGAAAGGGTAGTGCCAACGGCCACAATAATGGTGGCCAAAGTGTGTATTTTTGGCGGCACTCGCTTCATGCCAAACAGCATAATTCCTAAGAAAGTCGCCTCCATAAAAAACGCGGTGAGTACTTCGTAGCCCAGAAGTGGACCGGCGACATTACCAACCTTTTCCATAAAGCCTGGCCAATTGGTACCAAACTGAAATGACATGGTAATGCCACTGACCACGCCAAGAGCAAAAGTCAGTGCGAAAATTTTCACCCAAAAACGATAAGCACGTAACCACACTGGGTGTTGTGTCAGGTCATACTTAATTTTAAAAAACGCGAGAAACCATGCCAAAGCAATGGTAATGGTGGGAAAAAGAATATGAAAACTGATATTGGCCGCAAATTGAATTCGCGACAACATTAATGTATCAAGCATGACGCACCCCGCTTGTTAAGATTTACGTAATAATTTGTCCTTTAAATCTATTACCTTACTCACTGAAGAGCCGAGCTTCATTAATTGCTGCAGTTGCTCAGGAGAGAGTCGTTGAAGCTCTGCCGACCATTTGGTTACGGTTTCCAGCAAGTCGTGAATGGTTTGCATTTGCTCTTGGGCATAAATCTCTTCTGGCGAGTTTGCCGTATCTAAAATTTGATCCCGCAACAGCGATAAGGTAGGGTCGATTTCACGTTTACGACGCTCCTCAAACACCCGATTTGCTAAGTCCCAGATAGAGCCATTAGGTGAGTAGTATTCTTTTCGGTCGCCTGGAATATGGTGCACTTTAACCAGTTGCCACGACTGCAACTCTTTAATGCCCATACTGACATTGCCACGAGATATTTTCAGTGCTTCGGCTATTTCATTGGCAGTTAACGGCGCTTCGTTAATCACCAACAAACCAACCATTTGACCGATAGTACGATTAAATCCCCAACGGCTACCCATTTCCCCGCAGTGGAGAACAAAATTTTCTATTTTTGGTGACAGGTTCATTGTTTTAAACTTTCAGTAATTTTTGAAACTTTAATATAAGGCCGGTATTGATTGAGATCAAGCATTAATTGTATTCAGGGGCATTTGTTTTATTCTTAGTCGCAAGTAAAAAAGTCCCTAGTATCAACACAAATGATGATCCCGCCGAAAATATTTTGTGTTTAAATGGTGGAGCTGGCATTAAGCTAGAGTAACTAACTGAAAACACACGGATCAAATAATGATAAAATACCTTTTATGCGCTCTGCTTTTGGTTCCGACCATAGTATGTGCACAACCACCTAGCACCATTTTAATTTCCATTGATGGCTTTCGCTGGGATTACATTGAAAAACACAACGCCAAACATATTGGCAAGCTTGCCTCTGAAGGGGTGCGCGTAAACAAGCTAATTCCTCAATACCCAAGTAAAACGTTTCCTAACCACTTGTCTCTGATCACGGGTCTTAAACCCATCAATCATGGTTTAGTTGATAACCACTTTTGCGATAACCAGCGTCAGCAATGTTATAAAATGGGCCGTGGCAAGATTGATTCAAGTTGGATTCAAGGAGTGCCGCTATGGAACCTAGTTAAAATGCACGGTTATAAATCCGCTGCGTATTTTTGGCCTGAGTCAGACGCTAGGATCAATGGCATGACACCTGATTACTATTATCACTATGCCAAAGAAGCGGATTACCAAAACCGGTTAGACCAAATTGTCAGTTGGTTACAATTACCACAAGCGCAGCGACCTCTGTTTATTGCCAGTTATTTTTCTCTGGTGGATACCAAAGGTCATGAGTTTGGCCCTGAACATCCACAAACCAAAGCGGCAGTTCACTATATCGATGAGCTCATTGGAAAATTTGTCAGTAATTTAAAATCCAAAGGCATTAGCGCCAACCTCGTGCTAGTCTCTGATCATGGCATGGCTAAGGTCAATGAAGCAGACACCATCGCTATTGAACCATTAGCTATTCCAAAGGGGTGGATGGTGAAAAACAGTGGTACCCGAGTGTCATTATACACCCTTGGCCAACCTAATTTGGATGTCAAAGAGTTGCTGCAACAATTGCGCGACAAAGCACAAGGCCGATATCAGGTATTAGAGAAGTCGCAGCTAGCAAAGCTGTACCAAGGTAATTCACCACGAGTTGCCGACATCGTACTACAAACCCAAGCCCCCAGAGTGTTTAGCCAAACCGGTGAGCTCCACTATCAAGGCACTCATGGCTTTGAATCCAATAATGATATGGCGGCTTTTTTTGTCGCTAAAGGACCAGCGTTTAAGTCTGGAATGGTGATAGAAAGTGCAAGTAATTTAGAGCTCTACCCAACGCTTGCCAAAGTGATGGGATTAACGCCCGTTAACTCATTAGATAGTGACGGCAAGAACTTGCTACAGCTAATTAAATAACGGTTTTGCTGGTGTTCGCTAATGCCAGTGCAATGGCGAACACCAAAGTACTTATTACTTTTTGTTAGACGTGCGAATAAAGCGCTTGGCCAAAGCCGTCACTATGTACACCAGTACTAACGAGTTAAGTACTAGCAAGGTGTCTTTATCACTTATAAATAACCATATAGCAGCCAGAGCTAAAATAGCAATGGTAAAATGACCTACTAATGGATTGCTTTTCTTTTTCATCAAGGTGTCGTGTCGTTCACTTTGCCGTTATTTTACACCGGTTCCATCTGACAAACCAACATTGTTGGTTAAAAACTAACAACTTTGCATTCAGTCTGTATAATAGAGACAAACTTTCGCATTAGCTTAACTGGTCACACCAGATTTGATGTAGATTAATCTATGCCGATACTGCCTCGGCTACACTAGACATGATGGACTAAAGAGAAATTTAAGTGAGTAAAATCAACAAAGCCAAGCATTGGTTAGATCTTAAAAAATTAATACTCATTCTGGCCACCTTGTGTGTATTAACGTCATTATTTAATGCGTTATTTGCAACCTATCAAGTGCAAAAGGAAACAATGATCAAGGATACACTTGAGTCTAACCACGCTTATGCAGCAAAATTGGCCGATGTCACCGATCTTTTTTTGCAATCAGTTTTGGCGCAGCTCAGTAATTCAAGTCAATTAGTAGCTAATAACTTTACTAATAAAGAGGCGGTTAATACTGAGCTTAAACAGTTACTCCAGCGCACCAATAGCTTTGACTCTATAGTGCTGGTTGATGCCAAAGGGCAGATCATCGATGCCTTGCCTGCGTCACTAGACGTCACTGGGACGTTACTCACCAATGAAGTGCTCACCTCGCCACTGCGAGATCAAACTCCAAAAATAATCGGCCCATTTGTCTCACCTGCTGGCAACTTAATGGTCAGCCCAACATACCCTATTTTTTCATCGCAGCAGGAGTTTTTAGGTTTTATTGCCGCAGGAATTTACCTCAAAGGAGATAATATTTTAGGGAAACTGTTGGCCAGCCATCACCATCGCGACGAAACGTACGTGTATGTCACAGGACCCAATGGTAAATTAATTTACCACCACGATGAAACCCGCATTGGCGAAGACGTGTCAGTCAATCAGGTAGTGCAAAAATTAAAAGCGAACCAGTTTGGCGCAGAAGAAATAAAGAATACTTTAGGCGTTGATATGCTGGCAGGATTCGCACCTATAACTACTAGCCAGTGGGGGGTAGTGGCACAACGACCATTACAAATCACCATGTCGCAACTAAACCACACCATGATACATGTGATTAAAACTACCGCACCGTTCACGGTCTTATTATTAATTTGCGTGTTAGGCTTAGGCACCTTAATCGCAAAACCACTCTGGCGAATGGCCAAAATAACTGAGCAAGTACAAGACGGCCGTAATACTACTTTCCCTAGTGTACCAACGTGGTACTATGAAGCCGCTTGGTTAAATCAGGCCATGCAACATAGCGTAAAGAGTCTTGGCGAACAAATTCAGCGCTTTGATGATGAACGCCAGCAAGATCAGCTAACGGGCCTTTATAACCGTCGAGGTATGGAGAAGTGGTTAGCCTCGGCAGCTGAGCATAACATTGCCTTTAGTATCATTGCCCTTGATATTGACCACTTTAAGCAAGTTAATGATAGCTTTGGCCATGATGTCGGTGATGTGGTGATCAAAAAACTCGCTGAATTGATGCGCCAGAATGCTCGTGGCGATGATCATTTGTGCCGTTCCGGTGGTGAAGAGTTCTTGATGTTTTTGCCTCGAGTGGACTTAGAACAAGCCATTAAAATAGCCGAGCGTTTACGAGTGTGCACTGAGCAAACACAGTTTGATGTTGCCGGACATATCACTATTTCGTTAGGCGTTTCCCATTGGCCACTGTGCTCGGAGGATATGCTTCATGCCTTAAAGCTTGCAGATCGGAGCTTATACCAAGCCAAGGCCAATGGTCGTAACCAAGTAGAGCAAGCCGTTGCTGCCAATCACCAAGTTGCTTAGCCGCCGTGAGCACTTAGAATATAATGGCAAAAGCCGTGAAATGTGCGCCGAAAATGGGTAATATGCTGCCCGTCTAATTTTATTTTATTGGAGTTGTACTTTTCATGGCCAACACCTTGAAAGTTCCTCATACCTTAGTGTTGCTACTGGGTATGATGTGTATTGCCCTTATTTCTACTTGGGTTGTTCCCCAAGGTTTTTTTGAGACCGCCACCACCGACTCAGGTCGCCAGGTGGTATTAGCCGGAACCTATCACTTAGCTGAGCAAACCGTAGGCTTAACCCCATGGGATTTACTTAAAGCCATTCCACGCGCTTTTGCAGCAGCCCAAGACGTTATCTTTTTTGTCATGATCGTAGGTGGTGTGTTGGCGATTGCCAGAGCCACAGGCACGGTGGATGCATTAATAGGGCGGCTACTAGAAAAGCATGGCGATAAACCACAAAAGCTGATTTTTATGGTGGTCTTTTGTTTTGCCATTGCCTCAAGCACCATCGGCACCGCAGGGGAATACATTCCGTTTGTGCTTATTTTAGTGGCCTTGTGTAAAGCCATGAAACTCGATGCCATGACCGCCGTCGGTATGATCATTGCCGGTTACGGCATTGGCTATGGCGTGTCTGCATTTAACCCTTTCACGGTATTGATAGCGCAACAAATTGCTGAAGTGCCAGTGTATTCGGGAATATGGCTGCGCTTTGCTATTTTCTTGCCTTTCGTTCTAATTGGTTTTCACCATGTTTGGCAGTATTCCAAGCGCGTACAAGCTAACCCCGAAAAGTCGATGATGACAGACGTCACTTGCCCGTTGGCAGGTCAAGCACAACCCAGTTATCCAACTCTTAATAATCGTCATAAGTTGATTTTATCCTCCTTTATTATCACTTTAGGGGTTGCCGTTTGGGGTATAGCCACCAAAGGCTGGTACTTATATGAGTTGGGTGGTGTGTTTATCGCATGGGGAATAGTCATCGCCATATTAGGTAAGCTCAGTGCTGATGAAGCGGCAAACCGCTTTATTGAGGGCGTGTCTGACCTGGTTACTACTGCCATTTTAATTGGCGTAGCCCGTGGCATCGCATTGATTTTGGAAGATGGACAAATACTTCATACCATTGTTAATGGCTTATCAACTCCACTTTCATATGTTGCTGCAGAAATCTCAGCAGTGGGTATGTTGGTGATTCAAACCTTATTAAATATGTTTATCCCATCCGGTTCTGGTCAGGCTTATGTCACTATGCCATTGATGGTGCCAGTTGGCGACTTAGTGGGTGTACCACGACAAGTTGCAGTACTGGCGTACCAATTCGGCGATGGCTTTTCAAATATGATTGTGCCCACCAATGCGGTACTGATGGGTATTCTTGGTATGGCTGGCGTGCCTTACACACATTGGTTTCGATTCTGTATGCCATTGATGTTTAAGTTAATGCTTGCTGCTGCCACAGTACTGGTACTGGCCGTGATGTTCGGGTACGGTTTAGACGTGCAACCGAAAATAACGTAACCCCCCCGGCAGCTGTAATGCTCTTTACAGCTGCCTGTTAGCTGCTGATCTAAAATAATTTTCATTACTTATCTTACGTGTTTATTGATCTGCGTTTGTATAGCTAGTAGCTTAATAGTCTAAACTAAACGATTAAAGCAAAATTCCGTTATGGTTATACGAACAGCTCACTATGTCATTATCATTTAATCAGTTTTACAACTTAACCAGTAGCAAGCAAAGATATCAATTTGCATTGCAAACCCTTTACAACAGGTTTCAGGCTAGGCACTGTTTTGTGGGCCAGTTTGTCGATGATGACCGCCAAGTAAACACCGTAATGTACTACCGTGACGGCAAAATAGTAGACAACATCACCTATGATTTGCAAGGCACACCCTGCATGGACGCCAAGCAAAGCCAAGGAGTGTGCGCAATATTCGATTGCTTGCAACAGCGTTATCACGAAGATGAACTACTCAATGTGTTGAACATTGAAGGTTACCTTGCTGTTACCTTGAGAGCGCTCGATCATACGCCAATTGGCATTTTAGTGTGTTTATTCGATGAACACACAGCCATATCCAGTGAAGACAAAGCGTTTTTCCAAGAGCTCGGTCACCTGGTAGCCACAGAATTAAATCACAACCTTGAACTTGCCAAACAAGATAGACTGGTAAAACAACTTGCTAAAGGCGAAGAAATCGCACAACTATGCACTTGGTCGTGGCAACTTAAACAAGACAAACATTACTTTTCTAGCCATTTTGCTCAGTTAGTGAAAACGCCGAATTGCGAGGCTTCTTTATCTACGCTGTTAAATGCCTTGGTGGCTGATGACAAGTCTCGTTTACAAGGCGCGCTGGAACGCATTGCCTCAGGTGAGTGTCGGCATATAGATTTGCGTGTCGCCCTTACCACAGCAGATGAGCACTCTGGTTTATTGCACATTAATGGGCAAGTTGAAAACGCCGATGATAATTCAAAAGAGCCCGTTTTCACTGCCACCATCCAAGAAATTAGCTATCTTGCAGCATTAACAAAGCAACTTGAACTCACTAATGTGGTGTTTGAGCATGCCACAGAAGCCATCATGATCACTAACAAGAATAATAAAATTATCATGGTTAATAGGGCGTTTGAGCAGCTCACAGGCTACACAGGTTTTGAGTTGTATGGTCAAGACCCTGGTGTCTTATCCTCTGGCCAGCAAGATAAAACCTTTTATCACAGCATGTGGCAATCACTGATGCGAACTGGGCATTGGAAAGGTGAGATCCATAACCGCCGTAAAAATGGCCAGATCTACCCAGAAGAACTTACCCTGAGCGTGGTTAAAGATGAACAAGGCAACATAGTCAATTACGTTGGCATCTTTCGTGATATCACTGACTGGAAACGTAACGAGGCTCAGCTTACCTTTTATGCCAATCACGAGCCACTCACCGCGTTATTGAACCGCCGAAGCTTTATGCAGCGTTTAGAAGAGCAAATCTCCGAGGCCAGAAGTCAAGGTGGTAGTTGTTCGCTTATTTTTATCGGTTTAGACCGCTTTAAAGAAGTAAATGATGTGTTTGGTCCTGAGGTAGGCGACAAAGTGCTGGTATCTGTGGCCAAGCGACTAAAAAATGCCGTACGACAAAATGACATTAGTGCTCGTTATGGTGGCGATGAATTTGCTATTTTACTGACTAATAGCGATGTTGATAATGGTCTAAGCATCGCCAAAAAACTCTCGCATAAGCTGTCTCTGCCTTATGTCTTCAATGACATTACCATCGAAATTACCGTTTCAACGGGCGTGGCACAACTTGAGCCTGGCTCGAAAATAACGGCGGTAAATTTGCTTCGAAATGCCGCCCACGCACTTAATAGTGTAAAGAAAACAGAGCGAGGGCGAGTGGCGCTCCACGACGTTTCAATTCAAAATGCCTACCTGAACAAAATTAAGCTTAAAGACAAACTTAAAAAAGCGATAAAAACACAATCGCTTAGTGTTCATTATCAACCAATTGTTGATGCCAAGAGTAACCAGATCAGCAAATTCGAAGCCTTAGTTCGCTGGTTTGACGATGAGTATGGCTTGGTTTCGCCTGGTACCTTTATTCCCATTGCCGAAGAGTTTGGCCTGATTCATCTGGTTGGTCAGTTTGTCTTGGAGCGTAGCTGCAAAGATCTGGCCATGCTCCATCGCGCCGGATTTACCCATATTGGTTTTTCAATTAACCGCTCGGTTAGTGAATTTAAAACCTCGACCAACCAAGTCAAGCTTATCACTAAAGCCATTGAAACAGCAGGTATTGATTACTCTGCAATCACCATAGAGGTGACCGAATCTTTAGCATCAGACCGCTTAACTTGGAAAAAGCTCAATGAGATACGCGAGCATGGGGTAAAACTTTCTTTGGATGACTTTTGTACGGGCTACTCATCGTTGAGTAATCTAATTGAAAACCAAGTCGATTACTTAAAGATAGACAAAAGCTTTATTGATAGCTTACTGACCGACCGCAGCAAGCAAGTGATGGTGGATTGCTTGATTGATCTTAGTGACAAGCTAGGGATCCATGTTATTGCCGAAGGGGTTGAGCACTACAACCAACTGCAGCAGCTCAGGGAGCTTGGTTGTCATCACATTCAAGGCTTTTACTTTAGCCCTGCCAAAGACATTGACGCTTGCCTCGCGCTACTGCAGCAGGGCGCGTTTAATGAACAAAGCGAGACTATAAGTTATGGCCAGCAAGGGCGCTAATTACGCGCCCTAATCACCGTTAAAGCAGTGGTTTTAACAATGCGTTAATCGCAGCAATATGGTCATCACGATCGTTAAGCGCAGGAATATAGCGGTAATGCTCACCACCGGCTTCTTCAAATACCTCACGGTTTTCAACTTCCAGCTCTTCTAACGTTTCTAAGCAATCGGCACTGAATGCTGGGCTCAAAATCGCAATGTTTTTAACCCCTTGCTCAGGAAGAGATTCGAGTGTTTTATCGGTATAGGGTTGCAGCCATTCCGCTTTACCAAAGCGGCTTTGGAAGGTAGTGATTACTTTGTCTTTATCTAGGCCAAGCTTTTCTACCACTAAGCGAGTCGTTTGTTGGCAAAAACAATGGTACGGGTCGCCACGCTCTAAAAACAACTTTGGCGTACCATGGTATGAAAACACCCACTTGTCTGGTTCGCCGTGTTGCTTTAAGTCTTCTTGTATCGAGGCCGCCAGTGACTCAATGTATTCAGGCAGCTTATGATAACCGTTTATAAAATGCAATTCAGGCACCCAACGCCATCCGCGCAACACCTTAGCAACTTGGTCGAACGTAGAGCCAGTTGTGGCACTAGAATATTGTGGATACAAGGGCATGACTATGATCCGGGTTATGCCTTTGTCTCTGAGTTTTTCCAGTCCGGATTCGATTGAAGGATTGCCATATCGCATGGCTAATTCAACCTCAATATTGTCATAGCCCTCGGCCCGCAATTGCGCCTCCACTTTGGCAGCTTGTGCTTTACTAATGGCAATAAGGGGTGAACCTACGTCTGTCCATACAGTTTGGTATGCTTTGGCCGATTTTTTTGGTCTTACCCTAAGAATAATGCCATGTAAAATCATCAACCAAATAAGGCGTGGGATTTCAACGATCCGGGGGTCGGCCAAAAACTCGGCAAGATAGACTTTCAGTGCTTTTGCAGTAGGGGCATCTGGGCTGCCAAGGTTGGTGAGCAGAATACCTGTTTTAGCGTTAAATCGTCCTTCATGAGGATTGTCTGTTATTGCAGAAAAGCGAGACACCTAATGCTCCTTAGATTGTCATTGATATACTTGATATTTTACATGAAAAGCCAGTACGTGAGTAAGTCTTAAATCGATCTTACACAAGACAAATCACTTTGCCTCTGACAATAACTCACACTATAGTTGTAATTACGTTGAAAATATACGCTTAACGCTTGCCATTAATGATTTCAACGCGTATTTTCCCGCGCAATAGGGAAACTGTTTAATTTATTGTTTTGGAACAGCCAGATGCGGACCAACCACCCAGTCACTCAACAAGAAAAAACCTTCTCAGTAGATAGCAAGCTTATTTCAGTTACTGATTTGCAAGGCAACATTACCGATTGTAATCAGGCCTTTGTCGACATCAGTGGCTTTTCCAGAGAAGAACTCATAGGCCAACCTCATAATATTGTTAGGCATCCAGATATGCCGGTGGAAGCCTTTCGCACCATGTGGGCGCAGTTAAAAATAGGTAAGCCTTGGATGGGGGTGGTGAAAAACCGCTGTAAAAATGGCGACCATTACTGGGTTGATGCTTATGTCACCCCAATCACTCAAAACGGCAAAGTGGTCGGCTATGAATCCGTTAGAAGTTGCCCTAATCGTGATACAGTAGCAAGGGCAGAAGCGTTATATAAAAGTGTCAAAGCCGGGCAAAGCAGTGCTATTACACTGCCTTCACTACGCATTTTGTGGCCACTATTCAATATTATCACCTCGCTACTGCTGTGGTACTTTGTTTCAGAGTCTGGCGGATTCTTTTGGTTAATGGCCAATATGCTTGGCTATTCAACTTATTCAACTTGGCGTGCAAAGGAACAATTACAACGCATTGAGTCGGAGTTATCGCATAGCTTTTGCGATGACATAGCAACTCAGGTTTACTCTACCTGGGATGGCACCATGGCTTCACTGCAAGTACGCCTTAAAAGCGAGCGCGCTCACCTAGATACCATATTAACTCGTGTTGAGCATGCTGCCGACTCGGTTTCGCAAGGTGCACATTCAGCCAGTAAAGAAGCGAAAACGACTTACTCTGACCTGCAAAAGCAACAAAGTGAAACTGAACTCGTTGCAACTGCAATGAACGAAATGACGACCACTATTAGTGATGTCTCTAACAGTGTGCAACAAAGCGCTAAAGATGCGCAAAATTCATTAGAGTTAACCTCTCAAACAGAGCAGATAGCCAACAAGACCAAAACAGCGTTTACAGATCTGAGTAACACCATCGAAGATATTCGTAATTCAGTGCAAGGGGTGTCTAAACAAACAGACAAAATTGCTTCTGCAGCACAGATCATTGAACAAATAGCTGAGCAAACCAATCTTCTAGCACTGAATGCTGCCATTGAAGCGGCACGAGCAGGTGAGCAGGGTAGAGGATTTGCCGTGGTGGCCGATGAAGTGCGTCACCTTGCCCAACGCACCCAAGAGTCAACCAAGGAAATACATGCCATTATTTCTGAATTAACCGCCAGCACGAAAGCGTCGGTGGATATTGCCGAGCAAGGTCAGGCGGAATCATTACATGGCATTGAACAGCTCAATGAAAGCACTGATATGCTGCAGCAAATCACTCAAGCCGTGATCCAAATCAGCGATATGTCGATGCAGATAGCCACCTCAGTTGAGCAGCAAGCCACGGTTTCAGATGACATCAATCAACAAGTAGTGAATATTGCACAACTAGCTAGCAATAGCTTAACCAGTGCGGAGCAGGTGTCACAGGAGAGTATTGCGCTCGAGCATACCGCCAACGACATGCATGAATTGATTGTACGCTTCAAACGCAAATAAATGGAAGGACTTAGTCCTTCCTATTAAAAACACTCAATCATACTGACAACATTTAAATCTTTCGCTTAAGCCCAGATTTAGCGCGTTCTTTAATGTTGGTTTGAATGTATATTTGATCCGTGGTGGCTATTTTGGCATGACCCAAGTCTTCTGACAAATGCTTGAGCGGCCGGTGTTGGGCATCATGGGTGGCTCCGGTATGACGTAACCAATGTGAGGTTGCCGCCTCTAACTTTTCAGCATCTTCGGTAAAACCGTCTTCGGCGAGCTTGGCCACAGCAAAATCAAAGCTTTGTTGCACAATACGCCTAATTTGTCGCACGTTCATGCCGCCTTGACCACGTAGTTTATGCACCAGCGGGTATGGTTCATCAACACGAGGTAGGGCGCTTAGACCACGGTATTGGCGATAGCGTTTCAGATAACTGAGAAAATCCTCACTGAGTGTCACATCTCTGAGCTTATTTCCCTTACCCATGATCCTAAGATACCAAAAGTTATCTTGATCTTGCCAAAAATGACTCATAACAGGAGACCAGTGAGGGCGATCAGATAATTCTGATATGCGTAAATACAGTCCTTTCAAGCAGGCCAACACAAACAAGTTGCGTTCTAACTCAGGTCGCTTTTCGCTGAGATCTCGTGTCACACCAAAAACGTATTCCCACTGCAAATCACTCAAGGTGTCCGGCAGATTAATTTGCGATTGCACTACTAAGTAAGGACTGTTCTTTTTTACCACAGGGACAAAGTTAGCAAAGGCTTTTTCTTCTAAAATAGCGAACTTGTAAAATACGTTCAGCGCCGTAAACATAGCTGCCAACGTCTGCTGACTAGCGCCATTTTCTTTTACCACAAAAGGGCGCCAATTAGGATTTACTTTGCGTAAACCTTGCACTTGTTTATATCGCCATTGCACTGAGGTTTGCGACCAAGATTTATCCGGCTCCACCACGAAATCGACATAGGCCTCAATGTCTTCACGCTTTAATTCAAATACCGACTTTTCAGCCTGCAACCAAGACCACAAGCAAAAACGCTCCAGCTCATTACGAAAACGGTTAAATGTGGCTTCAGACTTACGACCATAAACGTATAAGAATTGATAAAGAAATTGCAGCTCATCCAATAATGGCACCTGTTGCTCGTGATGTTTTATAAATGCAGCCAACTCTGGATATTCATTTGCCAAAGTGTCATCCTCAAGATGAGCGATTTGATAACGTAGCTGCTTAAAGGTATCAACCAAAGGTACAAGCATGTAAAGTCCGATATTGGTAAGTATTGGACATAGTATAAAAGACAAGGCAAGCTAGATGCAACCACAGCAACACTCCTATAATTTATATTATGTTAAATAGCTAAAAATCCCGCAATTTGACGGTGGTTTATCGGTTCGACCAAAATCACCCCTCTAAGCCTCATTTTTATAAGTTTTCCTCATTTTTGGAATCATTTGAAAAATTGATTGAAAGTAAAACTATCAATCGAAAAATTTCATATAAAAACGTACTTCCGCGCAGGACGCTCGACGCAAAAACAACGTCAAAGGAAGTAAGGAAAAGACGATGGCAGATTTTAAGACGCTTCTTTTTAGAGCGGGATTTATGAATTTTGGGAGGCTTGACCGCAAACAGGTATGTGATTTTTTGCTTGTGCCTGAGCGTACACTTGAACGCTGGCTAAGCAAAAACGCACCATGCCCCCGCGCTGTCAGGTTGTTGGAAATGCGCATTAATGGAAGCGTATCTAATCACTGCGATTGGTCAGACTTTCGCATTTGCCGCGATGGTTACTTGTGGACGCCCAGCGGCAGCAAGTACACCGCCCAATACATAAATAAACTGGATGTTTTGCAAAGGACTAACCGCTATCACGAAGCCCAAGCCGCCGCCCTGAATGCTGAAATAAAACATTTGCAGGACTTGGTTTTGGCACGTGACCAGCTCAAGGAAATGGGCAAGGATTTAATCGAAATGTCAGACCGCTTTAGGTTTAGGGATGCCATGCTTAGGTATGAGCAGCAAAAAAAGGATAAACGCGCTTAATTTAGGGGCTGCACCGTGCAGCCCCCTTTTTTTAGTTTAGCGCCTCATCCAGTGCGGCCACTATTTCATCGTCTAGCTTGTTAGTAGACTTGGTTGCCAAGTGCTTGGCTGTTGATAAACACACCCGCTTAATAAACGCTTCCGTTGCGAGCTTGGTTAGTAAGTATTTTCCGATGGTTGCTAGCATAGCTCCCCCTTATTTAATTTTCTCTTTGATTTCTTTCACTGACTCTTTGAGCCAGCGAATATCCGTTTTATTGGTTGTTACCGCGCCATAGAGAAATATGGCGTTTGCCAATATGGTGATAATGGTGTCTTGACTAATATCCATGCCCTACCGCCTATTAACCGTGGCTATGGTTTTGGCAGACACCTCTTTATCAATAAGCACCCGATACTTAGGCTTTAACTGCTGGTTACTATCAAATATTTCATCAAGCAAGAGCTTGTGACCATCGTTTAACTCATCAATCGCGCGATACCAAAGCGGGTCTTTGATGTAGTAGTCATGAGTGAGCTTTTCAGAGTCCAAGTAAAACCCAGACCACTGGCGGTGAATGGGGTGCGAACCGTTCGCCCAAAGCTGAATTTCAGCCAGAGCATTCCCCGCTGCATCCGTCAGTGGCTTAGTTATGTTTTCGGTGGTGCTTACAAACCGCTGATAAAACCAATAGACCGCGAGCAAAGTTAGGCCAAGACTGGCGTTTTTGCTGATAAAGTTACCCATAAAACCCCCAGTTAAAGCCCTGCTGTATTTGCTCGGGCGTGTAAGGTTGTTCGCCGTTTTCCATCACTATCATGGCTTCGATGACTTTGGGATATTCGTCATCCGTTAGCGCCTTTTGCTTATCAACCCCTGCCCGTTTTGATACAAAGTCAATGTAATTGGCTGTGTCGTTTTCTACTGGCGGCGCCCATCGACTAATGATGCCTGCCACGTTAGTGATGCCGTATTTTTTGGCGTAGGTTCGCAGAATGCGAGCGGCGGCGCGAATGCCGTGCTCGGCGGTTTCGAAAACCGCAAAGCGCCCGTCCGTGCCAGCCAGCCCTACCCAGTTTTCGCCCGCTTCAATGTTGAGCGGGTTATTGTTGCGGATACCCCGCGCGGTTTGTTGAGTCGTCATGTATACCCCAATGCTTAGAACAATTAATGCTGTGATAATGTGTGGTGTGTCGAACTTCATCACACCACCTCTTTTAGCACTCTCAATTTTGAGACTGCGCTGGCTTTCGAAACAGTGGTGTCATAAAGCCGTGCCTTGTAGGTGTCGTCCGCATTCTTAGTGAGTGGTAAAGTTATAAACTTTTCATCCGTGAACGTACCAAGCACCACCCCACTACCAAAATCAGCGGTGTCATTGGGAATAGGCGTAAATGTCACCCCATCATCTTCAGATATGAGCTGTTTGCCATCTTTTATCACATATATAACCCCCCGCGACTGCGCTGACACAAGCTGAATATCTATCAGCTCGGTAATGACACCCGATTGGCGGTTAAAAATTAAACCTTTACCACCGGAATAAACCGTAATGTGTGTGCTGCTAAAGCGCATATCAGGAAAGGTAACAACCGCTCCGAGAGAACCATTAATATCTTGTCCTAGCGCATGTGGAAATGTTTCACAAAGCCCAGACGCCCCCGTGATGTCATAAATGAATTGATACCCTGACTTATCGCATATCGCTAAGACGCGTCTAGTGCTTTTATCGTAGAACGTTTTTCGGATAAGTATTCCTTGGTCTGATGAGAACCAGAACGCCGGTGTAGACGTGTCGCTTGGTGTATACCAGTTCACAGCATCTTCGCCCCAGTGGTAAGCATAAAAACGCTCGCCATCATACATCAACTTTTTCCAATTGAGAGTGGATTTGGCGTAAAGCGCATTGTATTCCGCCACTTTTTCACCCATTTCATACACCATGATTACCCCATTATCATAGAGCATCGCGACTTTATCTCTGTCGTAATCCACAACAACAATATCGTTGATGTCACCTGTTAGATTCAGTAACTTTGCACCACCCACAGAAATACGGATTGCGCCGTAAGAGCGATATTGACCAATGTGGCGCTCAGTAACGTAAACAGCATGAGCTGTTGCTGCGTTTGACCTATAATCAATGGTACTCTCACCATATCCGCCACCGTAGCGACCAACGCCATTATCTAACTCGTTAATTGTGTTATAGGTACTACCTGAGATATACATAGGCGGCTCATCAATCGAAACAAACACCTCCGAGGATGAATTAATCTTTTTTTCAACCCCCGCTCTAACGGGTATACCCGTCTCAGGTGTGCAACCCTTTCCGCCATACCAAAAGTCGTGCGTATCGCTATACAAAACAGCAGATAGCCTTTTTGCCTCAAACGGCAAAATAGACTGTGTTCCACCGTAATGCTCTATCAAAAAGCTGTATGACTGATTACTCCCCTTAGTTGGCGCATCGTATGTTAACTTATGACTTGAAATCCAAACGTCAACAACTTGGTTAGAACTAGAAACAAGCGTTATTTGTTTAAACTCCTCTGTTAACTCCAACTCAAAACCTGCTGTAACAACACTGTCAATTAACTTTTTAGCGCCGCTAGATGCAATCAATCTAAAGTCATACTCGCAGTTCATCACCTTAATATAGCGACCTTCTGTGTGGTCGTCGTTTGGCACACCCTGTTGTAGAATTTTTCTATTTAACATTATTTATCCTTAAGCATGTAAGCAACTAAACCAAACGCAGTCACACCACCGACAACACTAAACACCACCATCATGGTTTTGTTGGTACTTACTGCAAGTTGCTGGTCGTCTGAGCGACTGGCGTGGTCGGCAAATTGAAACGCTTGCTTGTTGGCTAAAATGGATTGGTCGGACGCGGTTTTATAGGCGTCTTGAGTTGCGCTTAACATGGACTCGGTTAAGTCGCGAGCAAGGTTATTGCCCTTGTCGATTGACACATAAGCCAAGTCTGACATGCGAGCGTTTGAATTGTCCGCCGCATCAATTGACATACCCGCCAGCGTGGCTGAATTGTCCATTGCATCCGTGGCAATATCACCCACACGCGCATTTGCATCGTTCAAGGCGTCAGCGGTGGCGCTGATAGCCCCATCAGCGAACCCAATCACTTCACTGCTAAGCCCTGCGGAGTAATCAACCATATCTCGCGCTAAGTCGCCGTTTTGGCTGACCGCTTCAATAGCCAAGTCGGATTGCGCACTAATGCTTGAGTTTGCAAGATTCTCGTTTGATGCAAGCGCATCGCCTGCAAAGTCGAGTGAATCGCTGTTTACATTGCTGATGTGCGACATTGCACTTTCACCGAAGCCTAACGCGCTGTAGAGCGAGTTATCAGCAAAGTCGAGTGAGTCGCGATTGACGTCAGACGCAAAATTAAAGCCGTCACTGGTCATCTGACTTGCGGTGTCAAATCCCGCAATGTTTGCATCAACCAAATTACCGCCGATGGATTCCATCGCTTCCACTAAGCCGTGGTCTGTTTGGGTTATGTTGTAGGTGTTCCCGTCACCGTTGGTTATATAGCCATTATTATCACCGTGCACACCCAAACTTGTGGATGTGTTATTGGTGGTTTGGCTGCTACGGGATTTCGATTTACTTCCCATCAAGCACCATCCTATAAACTAAATACCCATCCGCTTGAGTTTCTGCGTATTCAAACGGATAAGCAGACAAAAGGCGTTTTAGCCCTTTGCGTTTTGTATGAAAGATAATTGACGGGGCGCAAATGCGCTTAGCAAATTCGAGAATAAGCGGGGCGGCGCTCAGTAGCTTTTTTCCTTGAGCACATACCACGCATAAACCATCACGGTCCGCACGTAGTACAAAGTAACAGCCAGCGTGTTCAACCAGCATGGCTTTGCCGTTTTCCACTTCGCTTTTGATTTCATCATAATCACCTGCTGCGGCGGTCTTAACATGATGAAATTCGCTAATGTGAGCTAAGCGCACCCCGCCCCCGTCATTTGTTTAACAAGTAAATACCCAGCAGCACGAACCCGCCGATAATTAGCAGCTGGTTGTTACCGCCGCCATTACCAAAGTTCACACTGCCGCCATGAAAACCAATTTTTTGGGATTGGTCGCCGGTGCCTGATGTTGCCCCCGAACTAATGGGACTTCCCGCCCCATTTTGTAGGTTAGGCACAGCACCCGTTGCCCCCAAAAGACCGCCCAGCATTACTGCGCCGCCTGCTTTCTGGCTTGGTATTTACGATATTGGTCGCGCAACACTTCCGCAGTGAGCGCGCCACATGCCGCAATTGCGACCCCTTTTAAAAATGCTTTGGTATTTTTATCCATCATTTCACCGCCTTAATTACTAATGCCACACCCAGTAAGCCCACCGACCCCATTAGCAAGTGCGATTGCTTAATGCCAAAAATCTCAGGCTCTTGGGGTTTCGCTGGTTGCGCTGTTTGTTTTGGGGTATCGACCACCACGGCCGCGCCGTTGTCCAGCTCGGTGGTGTTGGCCTGCTCGTTTTGTAGCTGCCCTGTCGATGCCTTTTTAGCTTTTATGGCCTCAACGTTCCCCCATACTTCTAAGGCGCGGCCTAGAGCCGAATCAACCGACCCCCAAAAGCCGTTATTTGCTGCTGCTGACATATTGCCCCCTTAGAACGAACTTGATGCGTAGTCGTCCACGTAATGCACCACCACTTCCGCCGCGCCACTTTCATCGGAGTCAATGCGCAAGCGCATATCATGAATGGCGTCTTTGCCTTCGCTTGCGAGTTTAAGCGCTGCAAACACATCGCCTTGCTGCATTAAATCCACGGCAAAAGTGTCTGTGATTGGCTGGCGGCCATTTTGTTTAAGGATGTGTTTGTGCAGTTTCAGCGGTACGCGCTCGCGCCACTTGTTGTTATTCACCAAAAATTCAACTTCGGTTACACCGACTTTGTTGTCCGTGTCTTGCACTTTTTTGTGGATTTCGATTAGCGCAATGTGAGCGCCATCTGGGCGTGGAATGTCTGCCACCTCGTTTGTGCCCTCGGCAAAGTTGAAGCGGAAAACGCGGCGCTTAAATAGCCAACCAGGCATAGTACCCGCCGACTTTTGCGCATAGGCTTTGATTTGCGGATTGGTGGCGGCGCTATCAATATCGAACTTGATTTGTGCAAGGCTCAAACCCACCGTACCAAGGCCGAAAAAGCGTTCAACACGCAAGCTTGGGTGCAGTGCGCTGCGCATTTCTTCGCGAGTAAAGTGCAACGTAACAAGGCCATCTAACTGCTCGCGCTTGTAATAGTTGTTTTCATTGACCAAATCAGCCAAGGACGGGTATTCCGTCAACATGCGACCATTGAGTTCAACACGAAAGTTTGTGATTTGTGCAGGCGTGACGCCCTCTAATTCAAAAAACACCTTTTCATACGTTAGGCCAATTGGCAGGCTAAGCGATGCCGTACCGCCAGATTGAACGCCCGTGATGTTGTTAAGTTTGGATAGTTCTAACATGCTACCCCCTTAACCGATGATGAAACGTTTAACCGAGCGTAGCGCTCGGACGTTACTGATAAGTGCTAGTGAACCTAGCGTGATAGCGACTGGAATAAGAGTATTTTTATCAAACATGTGATTACCTAATTTAAAGTTAACGCTCATTGCGTGTTAAAAGCGCTTATTAATAAATCAGGCGTTTCGCTCTTGGGGCAAACGGTTTTCGCTCCCCCTAGAGCGAAAAGAGCGAAATTTTCGCTCTTTTGGGGCGAAATTCAATGTGGTTTTTTCTTGAATTTACGCTTTTTCTGTTTCTCCTTTGAATTGCTCCATAGTCAATTTGTGCACTTTGCCCGTTTTAATGTCGATGTAACACGGCTCAACTTGCCCAATCCCGCCCTTGTGTTTGACCAGATAGTAAAGACGCTTATCTTCGTATTGCCCGTTCAACACACTAATGCGAATGACGTTCGCCATTTCGGTGGAAAATTCGGTGGCCATTCGCTTGGCGTCCGCTTCCACCTCTTGCGCCCCGAGCACTTTGCGAGGGCTGTTACTCCAGATGGTTTTTGGCACTTCTTGCGAGCGCTGGAAAACCGTATGCAGCACAATGCCATATTTACGGCCACCCGTTGCCAACTCACCCACAATGGTGTCATCTTTACCCACCGAATCGGTTAGCTTGGCTAATTCCTCAATGACCACATCAAGGTCTCGATTACCGTCCGATGCGTTCCACATCAACTGTGCGAACCATTCAAGCTCTCGCTTTCTGGCTTCTTTGAGTTCAGCGCCTTTCAGTGTCACTGGGAACTCTGGGCAGTATGCAACCACGAATGCTTTGCCGCTTGACCACGCATCAATGAAATTTTTAGCGAATGTCTTGCGGGAATTAAAGCGGTAAATCGGACGACCACCCAACCCATTAAACGGCGACTTGCTTCGCCCATCAAAGCTATATTCACCGTACAAATCGAAAATGGCCGCGTGCTTGCCAACCATCCCCATTAACTTAATGGCGGCGGACTTGCCGCCGCCCGTCCCTGCTAGCGTGCAGGAGTGACGCGGCTTTAGTGCATTTTTTGGATTAACTGCCAACTTGCACCCCCTGCTTTTCGCTGCTGATTTCGCTTTGCTTTTCGCCCTTTCGCACTTGGGAAATAATCGAAACCGCCGTGGTCGCGAGCACTAGGCCAAGCTGGAATTCCTCTTGGTATTTCGCCAGCCACGCTGGCATTTTTCCGCCTTTGCAGTGCTTCTTAATCACAGGTAACGCGCGTTCGGTGATGACTTCCCGCGTGTCGTTGTCGATGGTAACAGGCGTATCAAAGCTGGATTCAACAAAGTTGGCTATTTGCTCAACCCCCAGCGCCGTTACGCCTATCATGTCCTCATCGGTGAGCGCTTCCGCTTCCACTGTTTCGGTGGTGTCGGGCTGCGCTTGGTCTAGCTCTGCGCTTTCGCCTTGATAGCTAGCTAGATGCGAGTACTCGAATTCCTGCGACGGCGCAGAGTCCTGCGACAATTCCACGTCCGATTGCGCTCCAATTTGCTCCGCCGTCATTTCGGTTTCGCTCGGGTTCGCTGTTTGTTCGCTCTGCGTTTCGCTCTTGATTTCGCTCTTGCTCATGGCTTTTTTGCTCCTTTTCGCTTAATTGTGGCGTCCACTCGTCAGCCTTTGGTGTGTGTGTAATAACGGGTTGATTTTCGGTTGCTTCAATAGCGAAACTTTCGCTTGTTTCGCCCTTAATGGCTTTTTCCCATTTCGCTTGAATTAGGTGGCCGCTTCGCTTATCCATACCGCAATTTTTACAATGCAAATACAGGTATTGCTTGCCCGTTCTTTGTCTGCGTATTGCGGCCATGCCATTGCAACCATCGCATTCAATGTGGCCTAAATCGGGGTTAGTGGACTTGCTCATATTCACCCCTTGCGCCAGTGACGCCCTCCAACATTTCAATTCGATGCGCCATTTCTGACCACAGCGTGACCGCGTCTGCAATGGCTTTTTCAGCCAGTGCAATTTTGGCGGCGGCTCGTATTGCAGGCATATCTTTAGCCTCATTTATCGTTTCTTTGATGCGTTCAATTTTTTTCAGCATAACTGTTCCTTAAATCGCCTTTTTCATTTTGCCAGTTACCAAGTCACGCGCCATAAATGGCACATGGTTTGGGTTTTCACACAAGAACTCGCACATTTGCCTCACTTCAACTTCGGCGTGTTCCGGTATCCAGACTGTGAGCTTTTTTTCGCCTTTTTGTTTGCGCCCTTGCTCGTAGCGCTGGTTTCTACTCAAAGCCATAAGCGTTCCCCGTCACCAGTGACAACTCATCAAAAGCCATTACCTCATGGGGTTGGACTCGTTCAAATCGGTCATAGAAATTACACAGCGAATCAAGCGAATCGTTCACTGCTTGCTGTGTTTGGATTAGCCATTTATTAACTGCGCTTTCGTCTTGTTTGGCTTGCTCTATGTGGTCGCTATCGGTGCATTTACCGAATGCGGTTTTAAGCCTCCAGCCGCGAACCCCGACCGCCCAATTGATAAAGTCTAAAAATTGATTGTCGCTGGCAAACTGCACCATGCCGCCACGGGCAAAATTGCCGTACACCTCTTGGCCTAGGGCTTTGGTCTTGCTCTCCAATGACTTCATTTTGTCGGTGAGTTTTTCAATGAAGCGCTGGCGCTTTTCGCTGTATTTGGCTTTGTTGAGCCCTTTTTGCTTTTCGCGCTGTGCGATGGTGTCGCGTAGCTTTTTCGATAACTTGGCCTTGCGCTTTTGCTTGGCTTCCAGCCCTTGCATGTATTCCTGAATTAGTCCGTACATGTGCTGTGCCTCATGGGTCGCACAATTCTCCCAAGGATGGGCGCGTGCGCTTTTGCTGATGTTATAGCGGTTGCCTTTAATTTCGCCTTGGTCGCCCTCTTGGCCTTTGGTCATGTAGCCCACGGCTTTGAGTAAATACTTGGCGGCGGCGTTGGCGTTTTGAATGCGCTCAAGCGTGACAAACCCACACCCCCAACGCGCTTCTATTCGTGCCGCCCATTCACGAAAATGGTGCTTTTCAACATTCCAACGCATGAGCATGTGAACGTGATAGTTTTGGTGTCCAAGCGATGATACTTTGCCCCACGGATAAGTGCGGGTTTCGATGACTTTTCGCGGCGCTTCCGCTACCCAGATGTAATCGAACACGGGTTTATCGCTTGCACCGACACACTCAATCACATGGGGTTTGCCGTCCCACTGGTAAATACGTTGGTTTTCATGAAGCACATCGGTGCGAACCTTTTCACCGCCGACAAATTTCACGTGGGTAAAGTCGCCCGAGGCGGCCACCGCTTTTTTGCCGATTTTCACCTTGTCACCCGCGACACCCGCGCCGCCGTTACGACTCACCCAACCGCGCTTGTGCATCTTGCCAAGGTTATCTAAAAACGGGCTGAGTAATTGGCCGATGGTTGTTTGGTTGTTATCGAGCATCTTGCGCGATTGCTCGTTAAAGGTGATGGTCGCAAACGCATTGAACCCGCCTTTTACGGCTTGCATATACAAACCACTATCGACAATTTTGCCGCTGGCGCGGCTGGTTAATTTATCGGTCACTCTATCACCGGTGTTTGATTCGGGCGCATCACTGGTTTGGGTAAGTTGAGTGCACACAATGCGATAGCTGTTATCCCAGTTGCGAGTTTGAAAATGGGCGCGACTCTTGTTGTAGTCCACTTTGCCGCCACGGTAGCCAGTAAACTCGGGGCTAAAGGTGACTTTTTTGCCATTTTTGCGGGTTAGCTCGCGTGGCGTGGTGTCCTGCACAGTGGCATCAAAGTGGTTTGGTTCGATGTAACTAACGGCCTTGGCGGTGATTTCACCTGTTTCAAAGTCCATGCGTTCACCATCGCGCAACCCTAGGCGCTGTAAACGCTGCTCAGGCGTCATTTGGTTAACCGCTGCCGTGTATAGGTTTTCAGCTTTTAGCTTTGTCTGTGCTTGCTGGGCTGCGCTAACGTGCGGTTTTTTGGACTTTTCTAGCCCTGTCGGACTTTTGCGGCCTCTGACAAGCCTAGCTTTTTCCACCCCTTTCGGGGCGTCCGCTTCGCGGTCTTTTCGGTCTTTTGCTTCAATCCACCAAAGGTTTGAATTTTTCGCTACGGGTGAACCAACAAAAGCGCCACTTAGGGCGCTTTCTGCTGCATCTTGAATGATATGCTCGGGGATATTAATTGACATTATCACCCCCAACACTTTTTAGCTGTTGCTCACACCACTCGATACAACCACCACACAACCAAATATCATACTCTTGCTGTGCAACAGTGCATAACTCCAGCGGTACTGTGTAAGAAGCGTAATTGTCTGCGTGTTCGTTTTCGCAGATTTCACAAGGTGAATTCATGTTCACCCCACACGCTACCGATAACCCCGCATCTTGAAACAGTGTCACCAACCAACTCATCTAATTTGTGAGCAATTTGGTGCATTCCACACTCGTGAAAATCATCAACAAGGCTCAACCATAAATCAACTGACGATTCGCAAATAGGAGCTTTTAAGCGTGGCAACCCTACGCAAAGCCCAATCCCGCAATTAAGGGCGTTGTAATACGTGTTCGACTTCATAGCGCCCCCTGCTTGTTCCAATAGCTCGCAGAGTGCAACGCGCTCATGTCGGTATATTCATTGATTTGCTGCGCCGCTGGTTCAGGGCGTGGTTTTTTGGGGAAGTGCTTCGCCTTTAAAGCGCGTACAAGTTTTAACTGTCGTTCCCAGTGCTTAGGGTCGTTTATCAGAGTGTTCAGCATGGTCATCACCTCGGCTAAAAGTTGGTTATTCACTTCGGCTTCATAAAAATGTGACTACTGTATGGCCATACAGCAGTCACGCCGAAGCAATTGTTTCCAGTTGAGAAAACCAGTAACAGGAAAGAAATTACCATCCACGGCGGTGCATAACAACCACCACGGAACATAGTGAATATCGTGGTTACTACGTCTACAATCAAAAACAGGGATTTTTTGATGATGAGAAAACTTATGAAAATTACCAACTCGATTGAGCTGCTTGACTGGTTTAAAAGCGCCATTGATGTTGACTCTGACTATATGGTGGCTAAGTTAACAGGTCTTAGAACACAAACGTTAAGCCAAATCAGAACAGGAAAACGCGAGTTTTCAGAACTTAACGCCTTAAAGCTACTTTTAGTTGGCGAGCACCCCGACCCCTTAGAAATTATGGCTATTCTTGAAGCTCACAAGGCTGAAAGTCGAGGGGATGAAGAAGCGGCAAAAATATGGCGAAAAAGCGTTGCTTAGGCACGCCAAATAACCCCGCCATTTTGCGGGTAAACAAAACGTTAAACCCGCTTAACACAAGGCTTAGAGCAAAACAAACCTAACATACTTTATATTATGTTAAATAGGCAATTTACAGACATTTTGGCGGTAAATTTAGGTTCGTCATGAAAAGTTGCTCTAAGCCCTATTTTTATATGTTTTCCGTAATTTCATGATGCCAGCACTATGTTAGCACTTTATTTTATATAATTTGATACTTTTAAACCGGTTTTGCTAGCGGTTGCTATCTTCTGGTTTGTTGCAAGAACCATTGTTCAAAATCCCCCTTAATAAATGGCTGAACATAAATTAAGTCAATTAATAACTGGTCTATATCAATCTTATAGCATCGATTAGCGGCTTTATAGTTTAATGCTTTCACTATAATCGGCCGTGTTTTATCATTTAGTAGCAAATATGACATCCATACCCAACTACTTGCATAGTTATGAATGGTATCAACGCGGCGCCAAGTTTTCTCACCTTTAGTGAATAGTTCATAAAACTCAAATGGCATTTTGTCTTCTGCTACTCAGTCGTGTCAATTTACCGAGTTAACCCAGGTAGCGCTATTTTCATTCCTTCTTAATGCGCTTAAATAGGTTGCCAGGCCTTCCCAAAATTGACATGTAAAATGGCATGGATTGCCTCGTGAACTGCAGTATTTATAGTTTCATTGTCATCATCGCTCATTAATACAAATGATTTGTGATAGTAATGGGAATAAACACCATACGTTTGGACATAGGGGTTGTCCTCTATCTCAATTCTGTGATCTTTTAGGGCCTGAAGAAATGCGCTCTTGTCATAATAAAAATGTATTTTTATATCCGTAAAGTATTGGATATTTATGTCGCTGGAATGAAAGAAGCTAAATATTCGATGGAGGTTCTCTCCTAACCCTTCATATATAAACTCCTGTTGTGGTTTTAGTACATCTCCGTGATAAGACAAACTTAAACGGGCATTGGTGTTTTTTATTTTTTTCCATGAGATACGGCTGTCGCATCCTCTAGTATAAACCTAATTCACTGTAATCCCCCTTTACACCATCACTATCCAATAGTAGCTTTGTTCAAAACCAGTGCTAGTAATTCACAGTGCAAGTATCGGAATTTTTACTATTACAGTAATGAAAGTCTAAGTAATATTTTTCCTGTTTAGGCTTTGTCCCATGCTTTATTACATCATAAAGCAACTCGGCCCCTAGCCTGCCCATTTCAAATGGATTTTGACCAATGTTAATGGTGGAGAGTTGCTGCTTTAATGCCGCTAGCTGAACCTTTTCGGTGTCGGCAGAGATAATAATTTTTTCTTGCTTGGCAATGTCTGCATGAAATGGCTGCATGCGCTCAATGTAGTTGGGATGAAATTGTGCGAAGCCCGCTACGGCGATAAAAATAGGGGGATTAGGATAAGCCAGAAGGTTATTAAGCTGGGTGATGGCATCTTCTCTTCTGCCCATGGTGTATAGCGGGCAGCGAGCATGTTCAATCCAGCCACTGGCACCAGATAATCGCTCAGTGCTTTGCCCTGAAAGCGCCTGTCTCACGCCAGAGATGCGTTTATTTAAATTGGGGGTGGTTTGGTGACCTGATTGAATGCAGATTGGCTGCGGCTCGGTGGTTTTGTATATTTTTGCTGCTTCACCAAGGGCTTTGCCGAATTCAAAATTGTTGGTACCTACGTAGGCAAGACGGTAGGCCTGCTCTGGTTCGAGTAAGTCAGAATCGAAGGTGATCACCGGAATATTTTGTTGCTTGGCATATTTTAATGCGCGATTGGTAAGGTAGGCTGAATCCGTTGTTGAAACCATTATGCCATCTACTTGCTGTTTTACCAGCTCCCTTACAATTAAGGCTTGAGTTCTCACGTCTTGGTAGTCGTCAGCACCGTCATAGATGCAATTTAACTCTGGATGCTCTCGGGCAAAACGCTGACAGCCTTTATAAGACTGCTCATAAAAGCTATCGTTTTTGGTTTTGCCAACCACGGCAATGGTCACTTCTGCTGCAGTTAGCGGATTAAACAGCAGCATCATTAGGCACCACGGCCAAAGTGCTAAACGCCTGTTTAATTTCATCTTTATCATTATTTTTAAGTCTGGCTAACGTCTTAGATAAGAGCATAACCGAATTGCCTATTTACGCAAGTCAAACCTTCATTTGCTTTAAGCTATATCAAAGTACACTGATATTATTCATCCTCCTATTTGGCTAAATTCGATTAGAGTTTGGATCTAATCTAGGTAATAATAGCGGTTTCGCGTCAAACGATATGGATTGTCTCTGCTATGAAACAACTTCTTTTATTAATGGCTCTACTATTTAGCCAAATTAACTACGCCAAGCTGCCTGTAGAAAGTTACGCTCAGTTGCCCGATATCAGCAAAGTGAATTTGTCACCTAATGGCAATGCCGTGGCTTTTCTAAAAAATTACGATGGTAACTTGGTGCTCACGGTCTTGGACTTAACCACCAATAAGTCGCGCATGCTGCTCAAAGCCGACAATAAAACGGTGACCTTATCTTGGTATAACTGGGCCAACGATGAGATTTTGTTGATTGGTGCCAACTATACTAACCGCCACCGCACTGTAAAGTATTCCACATCGAGGTTATTTAAATTCGATTTAAGCGATCCCGATAATGACTTAGAGCGCCTTAATACACCAAAAAGGCATGATAAAGACGCGCAGTTCCAAGCCAGCCTTATCAGCTTACTACCAGAAAAGCCTAATAAGGTGTTAGTGCAAACGGCGTTTGATGTCGATAATAAGCCCACGGTATACGAGCTGGATATCAATAAAAACCGCCGTAAACGAATTGCGCGAGCAAACAGCAAGGTACAATATTGGCTCGCCGACCGTCAGGGTAATGTCCGCCTTGGCTATGGTATTGATGAGCTGCACGCCAGTTACTACCTCTATGATGACGATAGTAATAAGCTCACTGAACTATATACATTTCAGGCCCGCGGCCCAGAGGCCATCAGAATTTTAGGGTTTGATAAAGACCCCAATATTGTCTACCTCACTGCCCTTCACAATGGCAAACAGGCCTTGTTTAAAGCCGATATTACTCAAAAGCCCATGCTGCCTGAGTTGATATTCTCTGATCCGGATTATGATTTCGATGGCCGCATTCATTACTCTGCAAAGGATGGTCGCGCCATAGGCTTTAGCCACTCAAACTTAGATAATTCCAGAGTATATTGGGATGAAGATCATCAACTACTGCAGCGCTCTTTAAAAGCGGCACTGCCAGAGTATGATGTGGTGGTAATTGATATGAGCCGAGATGGCAAAAAGTATATCGCTTACGGCAATTCTGATGCTGACTCAGGTACTTACTTGCTCGGAGACCGTGAAAATAAATCATTAGTCGGTTTTGGCCGCCTATACCCTGACATCATCGGTGAAAAACTGTTAGGTAAAACCAAACTCAATTTCCAAGCGCGTGACGGTCTTGAAATTGAAGCCTATTTAACACTACCAAGCGATTTTAATGCCGCCTCCCCAGCTATTATTCTTCCCCATGGTGGCCCTCATGCCAGAGATTACAGTGGCTTTGACTATTGGTCAGAGCTCTTTGCCAGCCGTGGCTATGTAGTTTTGCAGCCTAATTTTCGCGGCTCTTTTGGCTATGGCTTTGATTTTCTTCGTGAAGGTGAAAGGGGTTGGGGAGGTAAAATGCAAGACGATTTACAAGATGCGGCAACCTACCTAATTAAAAATGACTATGCCTTAGCAGATAAAATCTGTATTGCTGGCGGCAGTTATGGTGGCTATGCGGCGTTAATGGCCGTGGTTAAACACCCAGAAACCTTTCAATGTGCAGCCAGCTTTGCCGGCGTCACTGACCTAGAAGACATTGTTCAGCGTGCTCGCTATTTTACCAATAAAGAGCTTATTCGTGATCAATTTGGTCAGGACTACGATAAACTAGAGCAGCAATCTCCGGTTAACTTTGCTAAAAACATAACCCGCCCTGTGCTGTTAGTGCATGGCGACGATGATAAGATAGTTGATGTTTCCCACAGTCGCAAAATGGCCGATGAGCTTGAAGATCACGACAAGCCTGTGACTTATATCGAACTGGAAGACGGTAATCACCATCTGAGTTATCAAGGTCATCGCATTGAAACCATGGAAGCGTTTTTAGCATTTTTTGAAAAGCACCTGATGTGATCAACTTGCCAACGGCTATAGTTAATAAAGCCGTTGGCGTCACTATCATGTAAAACTCAGCGGCTAAAGTGAGCGCTATATTATAAAAAGCTGGTCTTCTATGTTTATGGTGTTGTTGTTCTCTTTGTTGGGGCTTAGTTTTGCTACTCAGGCGCAGTCGTTTAGCTTTCTGGCTTATGGTGACATGCCCTATTTTGCTGCTGATAGCGCCTTACTGCAACAAGGTGGTAAATTACAGCAAGCAGCCAGCAACACAGAGCATCAATTTGTGGTGCACGTTGGCGACCTTTAAGCGGGATCAGACCCCTGCACTAACGCTCTTTTACAACGCAATTACCGCTTGATTTCATCCTTAACCAAGCGGCCATTTATTTATACCCCTGGCGATAACGACTGGACTGACTGTGACCGCAAAAAACTGACTCCTCGCTATGACGAGTTAGAGCGCTTAGCTTATGTGCGCCAAAGCTTTGCCAGTAAACCTGTCGCGCTTAGCGACTTTGCCAGACAAGCTGAGCAGCCCGAGAATCAACGTTGGCTAGAGGGTAATACGTTATTTTTAACGCTACATATTACGGGTACCAATAACGGCCGCCGTCAAATACTACTTTCTGATAAGCAAACGGCACTGTCTGCTGCAACAGTTCGCGATCACAACAACCTAACTTGGTTAAGCCAAAACCTAAACGGCAAGTTCCAGGCAGCAGTGATATTTTTTCAAGCCGATATTTACCAACAAAGCAAACACACTAGTGCTTGCACTGCCAACACCGCAAGTCAGTGCGACGGCTTTAAACAGTATCGTAAGCAGTTTTCCAGCCTCGCCGAGCAATCAGATTTTCCCATATTATTGGTCCATGGCGATACTGGGCCTTATTGCGTTAACTCACCAAGTAACAACCTATGGCGGTTAAATGCCCCTGGTGACTATCAGCATCTTGATATTGCCAAAATTACTGTGGACGTTACGGCTAACCAGCCATTTGCCATTGAAGGGTTACTAGCCAAACAGCCACCAGAGGTTTGCCAATAGCGCTATATTGTTAGGGTGATAGCAAGGTGGTTTTGCTGACGAGTATGAATCACATTTCGTTGTGTTTTAAATCATGGTTTTGCCCTATTGGCCACACGCTATTGCTGTGGCCAATTTGCATACAGCAACAATTTAATTGTTTGCCATCAGCTCACGGCTAACATTATGACTGTCGAACTGCTCACTGGTAACGGTATCAACAAAGTGCCACTGACTATCCACTTTTTCTCGAGTAAAGTTCAGGGTTAAGTATCCGCGCTGATGGATATTGGCGTAATCTAGATCATCCACCAACAATTTCAGAGCCTCAGCAAATTGCATTGCTTGCTCATCAGGTAGGCCTAAGTATGACTCAAGACCAGGTGAGCTTACAGAGGCAGTGGCGTATTCATGGCCGCATACTTCACCGTTGACGCTGCACAACTTACCCGACCAAGCATTGTGGGTATCACCGGCCACTACTACGAGGTTTTTATTCATTGCTTTTGCCGTTTGCAAAATCACTTCGCGCTCCACTGGGTAGCCATCCCACGCATCGAGGTTATAAGGTGCAGTCATGGTAACCCGCGCCTTTTCTTGCTCGGTTAAGGTTTCATCCGCTGCTTGCATTCGCGCTTTAATGTGCGCCAGTTCCGCCACTTGTGTAGACATTTCTGCATTTGGTGCAGCAAGAGTTTGTAGTAGCTCTGCCGGAATATTCATCTTGGTCATTAGCACTTGCTGACCAAGTACCTGCCACTTGGCATTAGACGTTTTAATGTTATCTGTAAGCCAAGTTAACTGCTTAACACCAAGCAATTGTTGCGATGGCGCGGTTAAATCAGCTTGAAAGCGGTTGAAGTCAAGCATGCCCGACACCGGATCCATGTAATCTTGGTAATCCAGTGGTTTTGCTCGGCTCTCATTGCGAGTGTCCAACATATACAAAGACAGCAAATCACCAAACTCAAACTTACGATATAGACTCTCGAGCTTGTCTTTTACCAGCGGTCGAATGGGCATCCACTCGTAATATGCTTGCAGCGCTGCAAGCTTCCTTTGACTAAAGTCGCCTTCACCTTGGTTATGGTTCTCAGCGCCATCAACATAGCTGTCATTGCATATTTCGTGGTCATCCCATACGGCGATAAATGGCGTATTGGCATGTAAGGCTTGTAGCCCAAGGTCGGTGCGATACTTAGCGTAACGTTTGCGATAATCTTCTAGGGTAATGGTTTCTTGGTTATTGTCTGGGTCTAGTTCTCTGCCCAAAGCAGTGGCTTGCTCTGTGGCATAGCCGCCCATACCATACTCGTAAATGTAATCGCCTAAATGCAGTACCGCATCTAAGTCGCTGCGTTTAGCCGCCTCGGCATAGACATGAAAATGCCCAGCAGGATAGTTAGCACAAGACATAACCGCCAATTTAACTTGTGTTACGTCATTGGCTGGTAGTGTTTTGCAGCGACCAATACTGGAGTGAGTGTCTTTGGTGACAAAACGATAATAATACTGACTATTTGGGCTAAGGCCACTTAAATCCACTTTGGCGGTGTAGTCATTTTTAGCCAACGCCGACACGGTTTGACTTTGCAAGAGCACACCAAAGTCCTCACTATCAGACACCTGTAAAGTCAGATCAACACTGGCTGGACTGCCTTGTGGGGTTACCCGGGTCCACAAAATAACGCTGTCTTGCAGTGGATCGCCACTGGCCACGCCATGGTTAAACGCCACAGCAAAGTCATTTTCTGCGACACTTTCTCCACTGCTACTACCACAACCTACGATGGAGACAGAAATAGTAGCGGCTCCCAACCCCATAATAGAACGTTTTATAAACTCGCGACGAGAGATAGATGACATTTTCTTATTCCTTAACGACAACATGCGCCCTCTTAGACGCATCTTAATTACTGCTTTAAGGAATTAGATTAGTGAGGGATTATGACAGCAATACTACTGGTCTAATCACTGTAATATAAAAATAACACAACTGTCACCTGCGCTATTGGCAGTCTGGATTAACTCGGTTTTTACCTTCTGCTTTTGCTCTTTGTAAACGGCTATCGGCACTATTAAGAATGTCTTCAATAGTTAAACCATCCACGCCCACTTCTGCCACACCAAAAGATGCCGTAATATCAACTTCCTGACCAACAATTGCCGCAAAAGGAGTCCGCCCTATGAGCTTACGCTCTCGCTCTGCCACAAACACAGCCCCTTCAAGATTGGTATTGGGTAAAATCAGCGCAAACTCATCGCCACTGAGTCTGGCAATAAGATCCGTATCACGTAGCTTGTCGGTCAACATCGCAGCGCAGTTCGCCAGCACTAAGTCAGCGATTTCATGGCCAAAATCGTTATTTAGGTTACGAAAATTATCTAGCCCCATTAACACCACACTGGCAGACTCTTTGTAACGGTCATATAAGCGTATTTGCTGTTGTAGCTTTTCACTGAATAAGCGGCGATTACCCACCCCCGTTAATGGATCGGTTTGGGTGATAAATTCGACTTCTTTAGTGAGGTGAGCAATTTCACTCTTAAGAGAGTTAAGTTCGGTAATGTTTTTGCCACACACAAGGAACTCCCCGGTAGAAAGCTGAACCGCGTTGAGTTTGAAAAACTGCTCTTCTAATGAATCTATTACAAAAGAATCCACATTCCCTGAGTGCTCCACTACCCCTAACAGCCATTGTGAAAGCTCTTCTGGGTCTAGCCTGTCACCGTTGTAATCCTCTACAAAAAGCGAGTTAACGGTTTTACCCACTACTTCAGCTTTACTCTCTCCCAAAATGCTTGCCATAGCGTCATTACAAAAAGTGAAAGTGGCTTTGGCGTCTAAAATAGCAATGGCATTTGAGGTTTTTTCAATGACCTCAAGCAATAAAGCGGTGTTGGGGCTGGTTTGCGTCATACTTCTAAGCACCTTTGGCAAAAATAGTTACCCTTCATTTATAGGGTAATTTATTAAAAAATAACACTTCTTTTTGTAAAAAGTCTGCTTAAGTATAACCCATGTTATTCACCTAGGCTTCAGGCAATGAGGTTAAATTTAACCATATTATTGAGCTTAATTTAGAGGGGCCTATGTTGCACACCGTTAAATTGCTGACGTTATTCTTGTTACTCTCGTTGTCTGCCTGTAGCGAATTGCAACCGTCTGCTACTGACAATGCAGGCTCAACGCAACATTACCTATGTGATAAAAACAAAACCCTGACGGTGACTCACAACTCAGCGGAAGAGATAACCCTTGGATACCTTAACCAAGCTCACCGTTTAACTTTGATGACAGCTGCAAGTGGCGAAAAGTATCAAAATGAGCAATATATCTGGTGGGCCAAAGGACAAAAAGGATTACTTCTGTTGCAACAACCAAACCAAACTGATCGTATCGAGCTTAGGTGCAAAAGAGCTTAACAGAGTCACCCATGAATGGGTTAAATAGCTTTTTGTTGTAACTGTTGAAGATGAGCAGCAATGAATTGACAGGCAGAATCAACGTCTTCAAATAGGACAGACTCTAATGGCCCATCAAACCCTAACTCCGCGCGCATTTTTTCAATTTGCCGCTTAGCAATAGGGTTGCCTAAAATGTAAGCCCCACAAGCGCAGCCACGCTCAATACAAAAGCGCGCAATGTCTAAAAACTGTTGGTAGGCGTCAGGCGTAGCTGCAATGGCACCTTTAGAGTGGCTGATGTAACCCCAATATTGTCCTTCAACTTGGTCAAGACAATGTTCTAAAGCTCGGCGAAAATAGCTAGTCATAGAAGCATTAATATTGCCCTCGAAACTTGCGATAACAATATTTCCCCTTACTTCTAATGCGACCTTGCCAAAGTTACTCTGGTAACTGTACTTGCTCATATCACCACTCATGCTTTTGTGTTGCGTTATTATAACGCAATCTCACCTAGTGATGGCAAGTTATGTTATTTATATCGAAATAAATAAAACAGCATATCCTGCTACTGTGTGCGAATAAAGTAAGCTCATACCTTACTGTGCATTTTAGGGATGGGAGTTCAATCAAGAGTTGCCGAGAAAACAAAAAGCCCCTTCAGGGGCTTTTTTTAAATAGAGTAACTAATACTAAAAGTAATTAGTTTACAGTGTCTTTTAGCCCTTTGCCGGCTTTGAACGTAGGGATGTTCGCCGCTGGAATTTGGATTTCAGCACCTGTTTGAGGGTTGCGACCAGTACGTGCAGAGCGCTCTTTAACAGAGAAAGTACCAAAACCAACTAAAGCAACTGAACCGCCGTCTTTAAGCGTGTTTGTTACTGCGCCAGTGAATGCTTCTAAAGCGCGAGATGCCGCTGCTTTTGAAATTTCTGCGTCTGCCGCCATCTTTTCAACTAGTTGAGCTTTATTCATTATTAGATTCCTATAACTTTATAATTTGCCTAAGCAAAACCTATGTTTAAGCATTTTGCGTTGTAGTGCAACCCCCAAAACGCGAAATTAGACGAAATATTTATTATTTTCGTTCGATACGCCCCGTTGTTTGTGGGTTTGTAATTAAAAGCTACCAATTTGCATTGGCCTGTGCAAGCTTTGTACCCTTTAACGCTTCATTGATTTTAACAATCAATAAGAAGCCTACACTCCATATGGCGCCAAAACTGAGCCAAAATTGCCACCAAGGCAATTGCAACTCAATTACGCCCACTTGAGCAGCCGCCAAATAACTCGGTGGTGCGCAAAACCAAAAAATAATAAACAACAGTAATGGTTTTAGGCTCAATAACCGCGATAACGCTTGGTTTATGGTTAAGACCAAGGCCAACCACAATACGACCAACCACAAGGGGATGATATTCGTGTCTTGATAATTGTAGAGACCAGCTTGTATGGCTAAATACTCAGCGGCTATACCCACAGCAGCGCCAATGATTGCCAATATCAGGTTTAAGCGCTTGTGGCTGTGGCCAGCCAACATCAAAGCGCAGCCGAGTAACATCCAAGGCAACGCTTGATATTGATAAAAAAACGCTAAAAACCAAACGCTTTGAAAAACGATGGCATTAGTAATCCAGTGTTTTAATACAATCACGAGATTGATACCTTGGTTTGCGAGCAACGAGGTGCACAGCACTGGTCGCTCTGCGTTTGAACGCCCCTTCGCAATAACACAAATAAAATTGCCACAAACGATAGAATTGCTCGTCAAAACGTTTTGAATCCAGGCTTGGCCAAGCTTGCTCAAATCGTACACGCCAATCGTACAAGGTACGGGCATAATGTAGGCCAATGTCATGCAGCTCATGCACTACCATATCGGTTGAGCGCAAAATCTGTTGTGTCATTTCAGACACCGAGGGCAAACACCCGCCTGGGAAAATATACTGTTGAATAAAGTCAGATTGCTTTAAATAATGCGTGTAACGCTGGCAAGCAATGGTAATGGCCTGTATCAACATGGCACCATCTGGTTTAAGCAGCTCACTGCACTTTGTAAAAAAACCTGGTAGATAGTCGTGCCCCACCGCTTCAATCATCTCTATCGACACTAGCTTGTCGTACTGCCCGGTAAGATCGCGATAATCTTCCTTGAGCAAGGTAATTTTATCTTGCAGTGACTCTCGTTTAATAAGCTCAGCAACATGGGCGTGCTGCTCTTCAGAAATCGTCGTGGTGGTAACATGACAGCCATAGTGCTTGGCGGCATGAATCGCAAAAGCGCCCCAGCCGGTGCCTATCTCTACTACTTGGTCTTGTGCTTTTAAATCTAAGCGCTGACAAATGGCTTCCAGCTTAGTGAACTGAGCTTGCTCTAAACTGGCGTCTTTACTTGGGTAAATGGCACTGGAGTAAAGCATTTCCTCGCTAAGGAAGGACTCATATAAGTCATTTCCTAAGTCGTAGTGGGCTGCAATATTACGCTTAGAGCCTTGTTTGGAATTGCGGTTTTTAATATGTTTGAGTTTGTTAGCAATACCAGACAATATGGCAAACTTGTTTTCAAAGGCATCAAGCTGCGCTTGGTTTAGCACAAATATTTCAATTAAACCCGTTAAGTCACTGCAGCGCCAGTGTCCTAATATAAAGGATTCACCGGCTCCCACACTGCCGCCCAAAGCGAACAACTTATACATTTGTGGGTCAACCACGGTTATCTCAACACTCAATTCGCTGCCAATGTCACCAAACTGATGTTTTTCATTACCTTCGATTAAGATAACCTCACCGGACTCGAGTGAGTTAAGGGCCGTAAAAACCAGCTTGCGATACAGTTTGTCAAACCAAGATAATGAATTCGATGATGTATATGTTGTGGTATTTTCCATTTTAAACTCTTCCGGGATGTCCAACAAATGGGACTTTTTTTAGAAATAATTTCAGCGCCTGCCAATAAATACCTTTAGCAATGCTCCACGTCATTGCGGGAAATCGGCGCAATAACGCCGAGACATTGGCAGCACTTAACGCCTGCTGTTTCAGTGTCATGGTGGCATCAAAAAGCAACTCTTCACCACGACGGTTTTCGATATGCACCAGCGCACTACTGCCAGGTGGACGCACTTTCCAGTGGTAATGCATATCTAAATTCATAAATGGTGATACGTGAAATACTTTTTTAAGGTTCACTTCTTTATTCAGTTCTACTAAGTAATAATGACGCTCGTTCCACGGTGTGTTGCTCACTTCAGCCACCATATGACTAAAATGTGCCTCGCCTGGTTGACGATAAAAGTAAAAGTTAACCGGGCTAAAATAGACGCCAAAACAGCGTAATTGCGCCATCATCATCACATTAGTATGCGGATCGAGCTCAAAACCCAACTCTGCACTTTTTGCCAGAGCGCGACTATGTAGATCGCCATCGAGGTCTTTAATGTAATCAGACTGATTAAAAATGAGTGGTTTAATGCCCTCGGTACCGAGCCAAGGGGAAATGTCATTGAGCTTATCCAGTTCAGCTAAGTCAACCCACATCATGTACATGGGATAGCTAAACTGGTGAGAAGCATGGCTATAACGCCGATGCCTCACTTTGCCAACGAGCAAGGCGCTGTTCAAAACGCTACCCCGAGTTTTTCTGCCACATCCACGGCACTTTTAACCCCGTCCTCATGGAAACCATTAAACCAATAAGCGCCACAAAAATAGCTATTTTGCTCACCATCAAGCTCGTCTTTACGCTTTTGCGCGGCGATGCTGGTAGTATTGAATACGGGGTGATGATAAGTGAAGCGCTTAATTACTTTGTTCTCAGCTATCCCTTCATCGTGATTCAAAGTGACACAGTAATCATGTTTGGCGTTTAGCCCTTGCAAAATATTCATCTGATAGGTGACCACCGCTGCTTTATCGGTGGCCTCATTAAGTAAATAATTCCAGCTCGCCCAAGCCAGCTTTCGTTTTGGCAATAAGCTGGTGTCAGTATGCAACACCACCGAGTTGGCGGTGTATGGAATGGCGCCTAAAATGTCTTGTTCTGCTTGAGAGGGCTCAGCTAACAGCGCTAGGGCTTGATCGCTATGACAAGCAAACACCACTTTATCAAAGCGTTGCTGCTCACCATTATCATGGCAGACCGTCACTCCATCAGCATCACGGCTAACGTGTTTGATCTGAGCGTTGAGTACAATATTGTCTTTAAACTGAGCCACCAAAGGCGCAATATACTCTCGCGAGCCCCCTGGGATCACATACCACTGCGGGCGATTGGTAATATCCAGCAAGCCATGATTGTAAAAGAAGCGCACAAAGAACTTAGCTTCAAAGTCGCGCATTTCCTTGATGCTGGTTGACCAAATTGCAGCTCCCATAGGCAAAATATAGTGCATCTTAAAGAAGTCATTAAATTGGTACTTATCCAGTAATGCACCTAGGGTTTCAACCCCTTGATAATCGTCGCTTTGATGTAACTCCTTGCAGACTTTGTTAAAGCGCACAATATCATTGAGCAAGCGCCAAAAGCGCGGACGAAATAGGTTACGCTTTTGCGCAAACAAAGTGCGTAACGAGTGGCCATTATATTCAAACTGAGTTGCGGTGTTGTGGACGCTGAAGCTCATTTCTGTGGCTTGCCTGTCGACACCGATTTCAGCCAATAGTTTTTCAAACTTAGGGTATGTTCTGTCGTTAAATACAATAAAACCAGTATCAATGGCGAGTTGCTCACCTTGGTAATCAACGTCGATGGTGGCAGTATGACCGCCAATATAATCGTTTTTTTCAAAAACAGTGACTTGGTGTTTTTTACTTAATAAATAAGCAGCAGTCATGCCTGCAATGCCACTGCCAATAATTGCGATGTTAGCCACGTGCGATCCTTTTTGCGATAGGCGACCATAATGCAAACGGTAACAACCTAAATAGTTTTAAAATCCAAGTAAATCGTTTAGGAAAATGAACTTCTTTATCACGCTTTGCCACGCCATGAACAATGCGCTCTACTGCTTCGTCGACGGACACTTTGCATGGCATGGGGAAATCATTCTTGTCGGTTAGTGGGGTTTCAACAAAACCTGGGTGTACCACAGTGACGTCGATGTTTTTCAATGTCACAGACAAGGTTCTTGCTAAATAGCTTAACGCCGCTTTCGAGGCACCATAAGCTTCCGCCCTAGGTAGAGGTAGATAGGAGCTGCTAGAGCTGACAATGCAAAGTTGACCATGTGGTTTGATTTTCGGTAGCAATACCTCTAAGCAGTGACCCACAGAGATAAGATTGATGCGCATGATGCGCTCGAATAATTTGCCATCAAATTCATTGGCATTATCAATGTATTCACAGCCTCCAGCGTTGAGGATAACGAGGTCAAGTTCATCGACATCAGCGAAGTTACTTTTAATCGCTTCAGGGTCCGTTAAATCAAATGCCTTCGGAGTCATGGCAAAGTTACGCTGCAGATCAGACAAAATCTCTTGGTTTCGGCCACAAGCGATGACCTCATCACCGCTATTTGCATAATGTTTAGCAAGCCCTTCACCTATGCCAGAGGTAGCGCCGGTAATAACAATCTTACTCATGCTGACATCCTTTTATCTAACAGTTTAATCAACCATCCTAGCACCGGAACTTGACGGTACAACATTTGTGCCGTATCAAGGTAATCTCGATGGTGACTGACCTTATCACCGTCAAAGCTCAAGCGACTGTGTCCGTCAACCAAAGTCGGGTTGCCTTTGTTTAAGCGCGGATGAACAAAGGTCATTTGCCAATAAATAAAGCTGACGTCGCCCTTTTCATAGGATTTATGAACATGAAACTCGATTTCTGAGACGTTCTCATACAAGGACTCAAAATAACGAGTTAACGATGTAAGCCCAGAAATTTCATGCATAGGATCTTTAAAGTGGACATCGTCAGTGTAGATTAAAGCCAATTTATCTAGGCTATCTTTATTTATCTCGTTGTAAATAGAGACAAACCTTTGCGTTCTCTGTTCCATATCACGTTATACCTTAAACGCGTCAAGTGCCCTCGCCCTTGCCGCTTTGTGTTCAACTAAAGGCGCCACATACTCACCGCCAAACGCTGCTAAGTAATCATGGGGGAAGTGAATATGCTTCGCCGGAACATCTTTTAATTCAGGAACATATGTACGGATAAAAGTACCGTCAGGATCAAACTTTTCGCTTTGGGTGATGGGGTTAAACACGCGAAAATAGGGCTGGGCGTCGCAGCCCGTGCTCGCTGCCCATTGCCAGCCACCATTGTTACTGGCTAAGTCACCATCAATGAGCTTTTCCATAAAGAAACGCTCACCTTTACGCCAGTCAATTAGCAAATGTTTGGTTAAAAAGCTGGCCACAATCATGCGCAAGCGGTTATGCATCCAGCCGGTTTTATTTAATTGTCGCATTGCCGCATCGACAATGGGATAACCCGTTTTTCCCTGACACCAGGCTTTAAATTGACTGTCATCCTCTCGCCATGCCACGGCATCGTACTTCTCGTTAAAGTTAACACCCATACACAGCTTTGGATACGCCACAATAAGATGACGATAGAACTCACGCCAAATAATTTCGTTAACCCAACAAAACTCCGCCTTACTGGGATTTTCTAATACTTCTGGAAAGTGCAGCTGCACCTGAGCGAGCAACTGCTTGGCTGACACAATGCCTAAAGCCAAGTAAGGGCTTAACCCTGAAGTGCCTTTGATTGCAGGGAAATCGCGGTACTCCTGATATTCAACCAATTTGTCACTTATAAAGCGATTGACAATGGCGACAATGGCTTCGTCATCAACCGGCCATTTGTGCGATGACTCACTGATTGAGAAAAAGTCAGGAGCAGTAAACTGACGCGGATGCTGCTTATCCAACGGCCACTGTACAAATGAAAAGTGTTGCTGACTGTGCTGCTTTAACCATGCTTTTTTAAACGGAGTAAACACCTTAAACATGTCGCCAGACCCGGTTAATACGGTACCAGGCTTGGCAATCACATCGCCATCAAATAGCGTCAGCTGGATACGCTCACTGCAGGCGGCATCGCGCTTAAGCTCATTTACTTCGTATTCTTTGTTAGCGTATAAGCTGGTAATGTTGTGGCTATCACAAAATTTGCTGAGTGTGTCTGGGACTTGCTCAAAGTCTTTGGCATCGATGATATGTAAGCGAATGCCAAACTCACTTAGCATGCCCCCTAACTCAAGCACCCGGCGCTTTAACAGATCCAACTGAATTTCAGCGACACCATGTTGCTGCCACTGCTGCTCACAATACAAAAAAAGCGCATCACGTGCGCCTTGTTCAACGGCCGCTATTAGCGCCTCGTTACCGTAAACCCTAAGATCTCGGCGAAACCAAAATGCTTTTTTCATACTAAATTCCAAATCTTAAGCGCAGTTCATTGGGGTAAGGGTCAAAATAGACTTGGCTTTGCAAATACTCTTTAGGGTGTACTTTTAAGTGATGCTTTAAGAGCGTTAACGGCACATACAAAGGCACTATGCCTTTGCGATACTCGTCAATGGCCTCACACATTTCTTGCTTTTCGACTTTGCTTAAGTCGTCTTTAAAATACCCCTGGAGGTGAGTCAAGGTGTTTGCTTGATTCTTACGGTTTGCAGGTTTGCTAAGCGCCGTCATCAAACCGGTTATGTATTTGTCTTTGAGTTCAGCCAGAGGATATTGCTTACCGTCACCAAGCAGACGACCTAAGTCTTTGTAGGCTTGGTAATTATGACTCATTAATAAATATTTGTGCTTGGCATGAAAGGTGGTGAGCTCATGCAGGCCAACGTCGCTGTTGTGGTTAAGCTCTTGCCAGCTTTTGTAGACATAAACCCGCATGACGAAGTTTTCACGTAAATGAACATCGTTTAAGCGGCCATTTTCTTCGCAAGGTAGCAAAGGATTGTGCTTCATAATTTGCTCAGCAAACACGCCAACGCCCTCTGAGGTATTGCCTGTACCTGCTTCGTTGTAGATTTTTACTCGCTCCATACCACAACTTGGGCTTTTAGCACAAAAAACAAACCCAGATAATGGCTCCGCATGCTGTGTGGCTATTTTTTCTCCGTATTCTTTGAGTTTCGGCGCCACGTCTTCCTCACCGTCGGGACGACTGACTTTTATCACATCACCAACCCGAATTTGTCGGATGGTGGGCCGTGGGATGGGAAGACCGATTGCAACCTCAGGACAATAGCGAACATAATCAACGTGTTCGCTAAGTTCATCCATACAAAAATTCGAACGCTTGTGGCCAGAGTCAAACCTAACTTTGTCACCAGCCAAACAAGCGCTAATGCCAATTTTTATTGGAGATGAAAAATTCATGTCCGATATAATTCCTTTAATATATTAAATTACCGATGGGATTCAATAATTTGCTGATCCCTTTATTAAAGTGTAATGCACTACTGACCACTGTAAAGCACAAACAACCTGATTTTGTTCTAGGTGAATGATTGTGTTGCCCATCTTGCCAAATAAAGTCGCCAGGCACGTACTCTCCAGCCTCGTCTTCAAAGTCGCCATCGAGTAATAAGGTAATTTCAAAACCGGTGTGGGTGTGTTCAGGGATCTCCCCTTCTGCTTCAATTTGCAACAAGCTTGAACGCAGTTCACCATCGTCTAAAAGTAAACGTGAACGCGACACCTTGCCAACCCCTGCAAAGCCAGAGCGATCAACATTAGCAATTGCTCGAGGTAGCTTAACTTCTCTGTCAAGGTAGGTAAAACTAGGTTGCACATATTCTTTAACTTCATCCAACGATGGATCCATAGTAATGAAGTTCATCATCGCTTCTAAGTCAGAATCAACAAAGATTTCTTCCTCACCGCCGAGATGAGTGTTGGCCTTTTGCGCTTCTAATTTCTCAGTTTTTTGCTGGCAATGCGGACACATTTCAACGTGCGCTGCAACCGCTATACTGATACTTGCAGGCAAATTACCCTCTACAAACTGAGATAATAGTGTGTCGTTAGGGTGATGCTTTATCATTCTCGCTCTCCCATTTCTGCGCGTAATTTCTGTAAAGCCAATCTCAATCGAGACTTAACCGTTCCCACCGGAATATCTAAATGTTCCGCAAGTTGTTCTTGCGACATTTCCTGAAAATAAACCCCTTTCACAATATCCCGTTGAGCCGGAGGTAATTTATTAATGTACTTTTGAATTTGAGCTGTTTGCAGGTGGTCCTTGTAGACCTCTTCTTCAGCTTGTGAGTCTTGGATAATAGGCCAAATGTCTTCACTGATGTGCTCTTCTTTGTTGCTTTTCATTTTTCTCAAAGCATCAAAAGAAGCGTTTCTCATCACCGTGTAAATCCAAGTCGTTGCCGCCCCTTTATCGTTATGATAAAGGTGGGCCTTACGCCACACGGAGGTCATGGTGTCTTGCACTAACTCCATTGCTTGCGCGTCGTTGCCAAATTGCTTAACGCCAAAACGACGGATCTTAGGCGCGAAATATTCAAACAAATAAGCAAATGCCTTTCTGTCTCTTTTTTCCGCCACTTTAATAAGCGCCTCTGACAACGCTTGAGAAGGAGTTTCTTGCACTTTATTACGTGTTCCTGCTTGAACATGGCAATCATTTGACTGCTGTAGGCCTATCATAGCTCACCTTCCAATTTTCACTTATTACAGACTTTACGTAATGGCGACGGCATCGGATCACTAATCTTCGTCCAATACAGTATGTAAGAAGTTTGCTACCTGTTCAAATGTTTGTGCTTGTTTTACCTTTTCTTTTTGCATCATAGGTATAGGTAGTAATTCCAACCATCGATATGCCACCCAAATAGGATCCGAAAAATCTTTCTCACGATACAAGTCATCGAGTACTGGGTTGGCATAAAACACGTGTTCCAGTTTGTGCTGTAAGTTGTTATCAATCAAAGACAACCAAGCATCATGGCATTCCCAAGGCGGACCATCGAGCTTTTCACACTCGCCATAACGTAATTGCTGGTTATCGCAGTGAACGTCGTTGATGCTAACTCGAGACTCGCCAACCACATCAATTAATAATTGGCCATTAGGGTCTTGGGAAAAGTCCACTATTTTCACTAATACCCCCTCGCCGGGGACATTGTATTCAGCGTCTTCCACATAGTTGCAAAGCACAAAGCCTTGGCCCGTTTTACTGGCTTCTTTCACCATGTGTAAGTATCGTTGCTCGAATATCTTTAATCGCGTGTAGCCGCCAGGCAATAAAAATATTGGCAGTGGAAATAAAGCGAGTTTCATAATTCCCAGTTCATTGCTTAAAACTATCGATAATTACGACTTGCAAAAAAACTAAGATCAATTTATCGACACTTAATTCCACAGGTATTGCGATAGAATGAGGTTACGCGCAGAAAAAGTGACGCCTTCAGCCTCTAATTTTTGCTTCTGCTCAGCGAACTTTTTGCTTTCTTCAGGGAAAGAAATCCGTCGCTGACTGTTTACTACTCGATGCCATGGCAAGGTTGAGTCATCGGGAAGCTGGCGTAGTAACTGCCCGACCTTTCGAGCATGGTTAGGGTAACCTGCTAAAGCAGCTATTTGACCATAAGAAGCCACTTTGCCACGGGGAATACTGCCGATTAGGGTATATACCCGTTCAGCGAGTTGTTGCATTGCGCTCATAGTGCTCACTTAATTTGGTTAATTGTTGCCAAAAGTAGCGTGCGACCGGCCCATGATGTGAAATGTGTAACCGGTATGCATGAATTTGGGCTTCAAATTCGTCTTTTCTATCAACCACCCGCACGCGTTGCAGCGCCCCTGATTGTAATTCTTCGCGGCACAGATTGAGTCCAATTAAGCCATACCCGAGCCCTTGTAATAAGTAACGCTTAATCGCCAAGGGATCATCCAACTTCATGACCTTGGTGCTATTTCGATAGGCTAAGCGTTCGCTGTCAAAATTAAACTTACTTTCCTTCATTGCTAATGACGGGTATTTGGCTAACTCATTAAAGGTCATCTCACTGGGCATGTAACCGGCTTTCGCCACTAGGCCTAATTTCACTTTACCGATTGGCATGGACTCTAAGTCTCCGGTGGAATGAAATAAATCAAACCAAGGGCCTATCCCTAAATTCGCCAAACCTTGCGTCACTTGCTCAAGAGCAAAGAAACGCTTACCGCTGGAAATATTCATTTCCGTGGCAGGAAAATGGCTAAAACCGTCGGCCAGGATCTGATCAATTTGGCTTTGATACACAATGGGCTCATAGCAAATATTGAAGCTTGGCTCATTCCCCGCGGCAAACTCATTGGCCAGCGACGATAAATCACGATGATGGTTAAGTAGCTTTTCTGCTTCAAAATAAAAGCGTCGACCTTGCTCAGTTAACACATTACGATATTTTTCACGCTCAAACAGGGCAAAGCCAAGGGATTGTTCTAATCTCTTAATAGATTGTGACACTGCAGGTTGGGTTTTGTGCAGTTGCTGAGCGGCATCCGTTAAGCTTGGTGCTTCAGCAACGGTGCAAAAGACCATAAGGTCAGAAATCTTCATAAATATTTTTTATAATGTAGAGAACTTTTTATAATTTTTATTTTATATCTATTTCCTATATTCTGCACGCAGAAAAAATCGACGTTTTCATGGAGAACAAAATGCTAAGAGTGTTTTCTGGACTTGTACTGGCGCTCATATTAACTGGCTGCCAAGACCAAGCAGAGCAAGGTAAAAAAGAGTCACCTAACCGCCCGGTAAAAATCCATACAGTGTCTGATCCCAACAGCAACACTTTACGAAGCTTTCCTGCAGAAGTCGTTGCCAATCAGGGGTCTTATTTAGCATTTCGAGTCAACGGTGAACTTACCGAGTTTCCGGTAAGAGCGGGTCAAGAAGTGCAAAAAGGCCAGCTTTTAGCAAAGTTAGACCCTGAAGACTTCAATCTGCAATACGAGCAGCGCAAAGCTCAGTTTGAATTAGCCAAAGCCCAGCTGTCACGGATAGAACCTCTTTATGACAAAGGCATTGCCACCAAAGCCGAATTCGATAAGGCCTTAGCCGATAAGCAAGTGGCGGAGTCCGCGTTCAAGATAGCCAAAACCAACCTTGAATACAGTGAACTGAGAGCCCCTTTCAGTGGCACAGTGGCCAAGGTATTTGTTAAAAACTATGAAAACATCCAAGCCAAGCAAAATATTCTGCGTTTAGAAACGCGCGATAGAATGGACGTGGTGATTCAAGTGCCTGAAAAAATCGTCGCTCGTGTAGACAGAGACACAGACTATCAACCCACCGTTGTGTTTGACGGCTACCCCAGTAAGTCTTATCCGCTCACCATAAAAGAGTGGGACACTCAGGCAGACCCTGCCACACTCACTTACAAAGTGGTGTTTAGCTTACCTATCCCTGAAGATTTTAACTTATTCGCCGGGATGTCTGGGCATGTCTATATTGACCCCAGTAAAATCACCAGTCAGAAAAACACCGCCATTATTGTGCCGAATCAGGCGGTGTTCTCTGACAAGACGCAAACCCCTAACAACAGTTACGTCTGGGTGTACGATGAAAGCAGCCAAACCGTGACTAAGCGTGAAGTCAGTGTTGGCCAATTAAACCACACAGGTATTGAAGTGAAGGCTGGGTTAAACCCTGGAGAAAAAATCGTCGCAGCGGGTGTGCACTATCTCAGTGAAGGCGCAAAAGTGAGACCATGGACGAAAGAAAGAGGCCTGTAATATGAGTTTAGCGAAATGGTCGATTGAAAATAAAGTCATCAGCTGGATGTTTGCCCTGCTGTTACTCATCGCCGGTGTGGTGTCGTATTTTGGCTTAGGACAACTGGAAGACCCTGAGTTTACTCTGAAAAAAGCCATGGTGGTGACCATGTACCCTGGCGCCTCGCCACAGCAGGTCGAAGAGGAAGTCACTTTTCCAATTGAAAACGCCATTCAATCCTTGCCCTATGTGGATTACGTCACCTCTATCTCGTCACCAGGCAAGTCACAAATTACGGTGGAGATGAAAAGCAGCTACCGTAAAAATGATTTAAAACAGATTTGGGATGAGCTGCGTCGTAAAGTCAACGATTTGTCGCCAAAGCTACCACCTGGCGTGATGGCGCCAAGCGTCATTGATGACTTTGCCGATGTTTATGGCGAACTCTATGCCATTACTGGTGAGGGCTATTCTTACGACGAGCTGAAAGACTATGTCGACTTCCTCAAGCGTGAACTGGTGTTGGTGGATGGTGTTAGTAAAGTCACCGTTGCCGGTGAACAGCAGGCGCAAGTTATCGTTGAGATTTCAACCCAAAAACTGTCGCAACTGGGCATTTCCCCAGACTATATTTTCTCTTTATTGCAATCGCAAAATACCGTTTCCAATGCTGGTAAAATTCGCGTTGGGGATGAGTCTATTCGACTCCACCCCACAGGCGAGTTTAATGATGTTGCCGAGCTAGAAGGACTGTTGATTTCTCAACCAGGTGCCAACGAATTGATCTATTTAGGCGATGTTGCCACTGTGTCACGAGAATACGCCGAAGTACCTAAGCACATCACCCGCTATGACCAACAACGGGCATTATTAGTCGGGGTTTCATTTACCTCTGGCGTTAATGTAGTAGAGGTTGGCCAGCGTATTTCCGCCCATCTAGAGCAGCTAGAATATCAACGCCCGTATGGCATGACCATTAATACGGTTTATAACCAACCCAATGAAGTAGAAACCTCAGTGGATGGTTTTATCATTAGTCTACTTGAGGCCGTTGCCATCGTTATTGTGGTGCTGCTGATTTTTATGGGCGTGAAAAGCGGTATTTTAATTGGCGGGATCTTGCTGTTAACGGTGCTAGGCACCTTTATCTTTATGAAGATATTCGCCATCGATTTACAACGCATTTCTCTTGGCGCGTTGATCATCGCCCTAGGTATGCTCGTGGACAATGCCATCGTGGTTACCGAGGGCATCTTAATCAACATTAAGCGCGGACAAACCAAACTCAAAGCTGCCGTCAATATCGTCGAACAAACCAAATGGCCTCTGCTCGGTGCCACGATCATTGGTATCACTGCTTTCGCCCCCATTGGCTTAAGCTCAGATGCCAGTGGTGAATTTGCCGGCTCGTTATTCTGGGTATTGTTGATCTCGCTGTTATTGAGTTGGGTTACGGCGATCACCTTAACGCCATTTTTTGCTCATCTGATGTTCCGTGAAACAAAAAGCAGTCAAGAGCAAAACGCATCACAGCAACAAGACGAAGATCCTTATCAAGGAGCGATTTTTACTGTCTATAAGTCGTTGTTATCGTTTTGCTTAAAGCACCGTGTGATGACGCTGATTTTTATGGCGCTATTATTGGTGGCCGCAGTGGTTGGCTTTAAGCAAGTGAAGCAGTCTTTCTTCCCCGCTTCTAATACGCCGATGTTTTATGTCGATTATTGGCATTATCAAGGGGCCGATATTCGTAGCACCGCACATAATATTGAAAAACTCGAAGCCTTCTTACTTGAAGACCCTTTAGTCAACGAAGTGACCACTACTATTGGCCAAGGTGCACCACGCTTTATGCTGACCTATTCACCGGAAAAACAATACGATGCCTATGGCCAACTAATCGTTCGAGTTAAAGACCGTGAAGCCGTGGTTACCATGATTGCGAAGTTACGCGATTATGAGCGCAACAACGAGCTCGATGGTCAATTGAAAATTAAACGCATGGAAATTGGACCATCCACCGATGCCAAAATCGAAGCGCGTTTCTCAGGCCCAGATCCAGTAGAGCTGCGGCGCCTGGCTGAGCAAGCAAAAGCCATCATTGGCGAGGATGACAAAGCCTTTAATATTCGCGATAACTGGCGTCAACGCATTAAAGTGATACGACCGCAGTTTAATGAACTTAAAGCGCGCCGCCTTGGGATCAGTAAGTCCGATCTTGACCAATTGCTGTTGACCTCGGTAAGTGGCAAAAAGGTAGGGTTATATCGCGATGGTACGCAATTGTTGCCTATCATTGCCCGTTCCCCTGAAGAAGAGCGCCTTAACGTCGAGAACTTAGGCGACCTACAGATATTTAGCCCAGTGCTTAATGTCTACGTACCAGTGTCGCAAATTGTCGATAATTTTAGTGTCACTTGGGAAGACAGTTTAATCATGCGTCGCGACCGTAAACGCACCATTACCGTGATGGCAGACCATGATGTTATTGGTGACGAAACCCCAGCCAAGCTGTTTAACCGCATACGCGCTGACATTGAAGCCATAGAGCTCCCACAAGGCTATGAAATGCAATGGGGCGGCGAATTTGAATCCTCGAGTAAGGCACAAAAAGCCATCTTTGGCTCATTGCCACTGGGTTATCTGGCAATGTTTATGATCACCGTATTGTTATTTAATTCAGTGAAAAAACCACTGGTGATTTGGTCTACGGTGCCACTGGCGATTATTGGTGTCACAGCTGGGTTAGTGCTCTTACAAGCGCCATTTAGCTTTATGGCGCTGCTGGGGTTATTGAGTCTGTCGGGGATGTTGATTAAAAATGGCATCGTGTTGATGGATCAAATAAACATAGAAACCGCATCCGGTAAAACTCCTTATCAGGCAGTGTTTGATTCCGGTGTCAGTCGTGTAAGGCCTGTCTCTATGGCGGCGATCACCACCATTTTAGGCATGATCCCCTTATTATTTGATGTCTTCTTCCAATCAATGGCGGTAACCATCATGTTTGGCTTAGGCTTTGCTACCATTTTGACCTTAATTGTTTTGCCTGTCTTACACTGTGTGTATTTTGGCATTAAACAACCGCAAGACTAGCAAACTTTGGCCCCTAGTATCTATTAGGGGCCATTCACTCTTCAGATAGAGTGTTACTTTTTAAGTGACAGCGTCCCTTTTACGCGCTTCGGCTTGTTATGCTTAGCGTTTGTTGTCGGTTTAGCATGACGGCCTCTACCGCCATTACTTCTTGGCTTGGCACTGCGTTCGGATACGGCTTTTGCGGCTGATGCAGCCTTAGCATCGCTTTTAGGACTGCCTGCACCTGCGGATGCCTCTTGCGTTTTACTCGACGCTTCAGTGGCCTGATTAATCGCCCGCATTTCTTTGTCTGATAGATGACGCCATTGCCCGGCAGCCAAGCCAGACAAATCAACGTTCATTATTCTAACTCGTTTTAGCTTGGTCACTTCATAACCAAAGTACTCACACATACGGCGAATTTGGCGATTTAGACCCTGAGTTAACACTATGGTAAATGATTTCGCGCCGCGCTTTGTGACTTTACAGGGCTTAGTTACCGTGCCAAGAATTGGCACGCCAGCAGCCATACGTTTTACAAAGCGTTCATCAATGGGTTTATCCACCACCACTTCATATTCTTTTTCGTGATTATTGCCAGCACGAAGAATTTTATTCACCATATCGCCCTGATTGGTAAGAAAGATTAGGCCTTCTGAGGGACGGTCTAAGCGACCAATGGGGAAGATCCGCTCGGGGTAGTTGATAGCACTGACAATGTTGCTTTTAATTTTGCGCTCAGTTGTACAGGTAACGCCAACGGGTTTGTTGTAAGCAATAAATACCGCCTTGGGTTTGGCTTTTAATGGCTTATTATCAATAGCAACGGTGTCCGCATCTGACACTTTAAGTCCCATCTCGGCGACTTCGCCATTGACTTTAACGCGCCCTGAAGAGATTAAAGTATCTGCTTCACGACGGCTACAGAATCCAGTTTCGCTGATGTATTTATTTAGGCGCTTTTGCTCAGTCACGATACAACCACTTTGTGTAAAAAACCGCTATTGTAAAGCTTCTCGAGCCATTAGACTAATAAATTCAGTACTTTCATAAAGCAAAGTTACTGCCCAGCCTTTACTGATGGTGAAGAGTTGGCCGCAAGCCACGCTAAAGAAAACTGATACGTCTGCTGCGACTGAGTGGCTAAGCTCATACTGGTATAGTCAAGCCTTTGCCAATCTAGCTCGTCAGCAATCCATTGATATTGCGTAATGTTGTATTTGGTAACCACTCTTAAGTCAAAGGCTATTTCATCATGTTGCGACCAAAATGGATGGCCATGAAAGTGGTCGTACGCGCTGATTAATGCCCACGCCCCCATCATAAAATGACCGCCAACGGAGGCGTTAAGTTTGCCACGATGAATTAATGCAAAACTATCTGAAAGCCAATCAAACCCACCTACCACCACCTGTTCGCTCAGGTTTGGCGCTGCAATCGCGCCCATGGCCATTAAATCTGATGCGCTCCAAATCAGGTTAGTGTCAGGGTAACGCTTAAGTAACTTGGTGGCTTTATCCATCGCCTGCTTTTTCGACCAGCCAGCATACACCACTTGTTGGATAGCAATGTTTTGCTGCTTAAAAAAACGCTCAGCCCCAGCTTGGCGTAATTCTGACTCTGCGCCATAGTGGCCATTAATCAAAATAGGGTAAATCTGATTATGCCCTTTGTTTTTTGCCTGCTGATATAAAGCCTTGGCTAAATCAAATCCAGCTTGTTCATTATTATGATGAATTTCACCCAACCAGTATGGGAAACGCTGTTTTGGCTTGCCCACTGCCTGTAATTCGGGGCCAGACAGAGTACGCTCCAATGTAATATGTTTGACCTTGTATTTGTCTAGTAAGGTGAGGGTTTGCTCAGCGCCACTGGGGTAATTAATTAATAATACATAATCTGGCGTAGCGCGGTAAGCTAAGTACTTTTCTAACTGTTGTAGCTGGATAATGCGATTGCCTTCACCGTAAATGACCTCAAGCTCAACGCCGAGTTCCGCCGCAGCCGCTCGAGTAATGGCTTCAACCCGTTGCCAAAATGGCTCACCTGGCAGTGAAGGGTTAACAAACAGCATACTAATAGGCTGCTTAGCCAGAACTGGCTGTGAACATAGCAAAAACACAAAGATGATCAGCAGTCTAGTCATTTGTTTTAGCACTTTTGATAATGGCTTTTTGCAGTAAGTATTCAAACGGCCCTTGCTGGAAAACACGGAAATAAGCCAATGACAGTAATACCTGAATTATAGCTGCCCCGACAAAAATGGCGAAGTAGTCGATGCGATTGTAATGACTTACCGCCTCAGGCTGAATAAACATAAAAAAGCTGACAAAAACAATGGAGTGCAGCAAATACCAGGTTAAGGCCATGCGACCAACCTTTTGTAAGCCCTGAAGTTTACTAATGCCTGCTCGAATTAGAGACTTAATAATAACCAAATAAAACAAAGAAACCGGCACCGCACACAGCCAGTTTAACCCCGCAAAAAAGTCACTGGCGACTTTTTTCTCAATCACAAAACCAAGCAGTGCAACAATCAACGCGGTAATGGTGAACAACATTATTTTGTGGATAGGCTCTTGCCGCTCCAGCGATAACCAGCCACGACGATAGATAATCATGCCAAGCAGCATGAGGCCTGCGGTGTTCCAGAGCGTGATAAAAGGTATTAGAAGGCTCATAATGATGAAGTACAGCGCATTCATTTCGAGTAGAGCCCAATAGTTCTCAGGTAGTTGTTGTAAGAAAGCAGTAAATTCTGGTGATTGACGATTAATCTCAGTGTTAGGTTCAATTATATTTAGCAAAGTTAACAACAGCGCCGGAGCAACAATAAAAATGGTGGCATAACGCTTTAGTTTACTTATATTGTTGTGCACAAAATGTAACACAAAAAAACCAGATAAAGCATAGCTAAATAGGATGTCACCAGGCCATATCAGTGCACCATGGAGTATGCCAATAACCATTAACCATCTCAAACGTACGACTACATGATTATGGTTAGGGTATTTTTTTAATTGAATTAATAAAGCCGCGCCAAATAGCATGGCAAATAATGAACGAAATCGGCCGTCAAAAAATAAAGTATTCACGGTAGCAAATAAAGGATCTAGGTAATTCTTTGGTGCATCGGGGACATAGCCATATTCGAAGTTGGCCATATGGATGAGATTCATGGATAATAGGCCAAGCACAGCAAGACCTCGAACAGCATCCATGACAATATTTCTATTCATTAATACACACGGTTCTTGTACATATCGGCCCAATTAATGGCAGCGGCATGAAAGTCTGGCAAATTCTCATCTTTATAGTTTAGAAAACTACACGCCTCTTGTAATTGCCACCAGCTACCCGACTCATAGGCTTTAACAATATTTAGAATATAAAACAAAGTATTGGGTTTGCCAATCAAGGCATCGTGAAGTTGTTCTGGGAAAGGCAGTTTGTTAACCACCTGCTCCATTGGCCGGTCTAAAATAGCGTCAAGCAGAGAAAATAACCCCGTCATAAAGCTCATATTGATAACGCCTGGCGCAATTTGTTGTGCGATAAGCTCACAAAAGCGCGAACGCACTATGGATAAACGGGTTAATTCAGTCGGCTTTCCTTCAGCCACGTGGGCGGTCATGATTAGATTAACGAACTTTTTCACCCGTTCGTTGCCAAGATACACCAAGGCTTGTTTCAGCGATTCGATACGACTTTTAATTGGGAAAACGCCGGAATTAATCAGTCTTAAGAGCTTGTACGCCAACGCAGTATCCTGAGCAAAGAGCTCCGCAATACGATTAATACTCATATTTGGTTTCAGCGCTTCTTCGTAAATTAGCATCACAATGACATAGTTAATTTCGATGTCTTTTTGTGTAATCATTTTCGGTTTAGCGAAGAAGTAGCCTTGGAAGAATTGAAACCCCATTTTTTTGGCTTGTTCAAACTCTTCTTCGGTCTCGACTTTTTCAGCTAATAGCTTGATGTTTTTGCGTGCCTTTATCATCCCGACCACTGGCCCTAGGGTATCGAGTGGGTTCTGCATGACATCAAATTTAATCAGTCGAATAAGCTTTAAAAAAGGGTCCCATTCTTTGGAATATTGAAAATCATCTAACGCGAGACGAAAGTTGCTGTGAAATAGCGTTCTTATTTTTTCGTAATTTTCTTTAGTGGGAGGAATAGTTTCAAGCAGTTCTAAAATGACATCATTAGACGGCAAAAACTGACACAGGTCCTGATCGAGAGAATCCGGCCCTATATTGATTAATGCTTTTTTTCCTGATGTCAGATACCGCGTGCCTAAATTTAATTGATTATTCATGATCAATTTAGCCGTCGCTGCATCATCTGCAATATTAGGAAAGCTATTTTTTACACCATCGCGAAACAACAATTCGTATGCAACAACTTGTTTTTTACGATTAAATATGGCTTGGCGAGCCACAAAAACCTTCAAACAAAAACTCCTTTATAGCCAAAACACCTAGATCAGACTTTTAGGTTAGCAATTTTCCCATTTTAACCCTTTGTGATGAGGAAGAAAATCAAACTAAGCTATTAAGAATTAAAATAACAGCTTAAAAGATAATGCAAATCCATAAAAAAGAAAGCCCAACCCGCGCAATTAGCGCCGCAAAAGGTTTAACTGCTGAAGTTTTGTTCTTTATACAGAATAAAGTAGTATGTTTAACTCCTAGTTATTGATACAGCTTTTGCAGATACTGCTGTGCCGAACTATGCCAATCAAAACGTTGATTGCGAGCGGCATCACTGAGGCGCTGATACGCTTCATTATTATTGCATAAATCATTAAGTGCCATTTGAAATGTTACAATTAATTCACTTCCCTGCTCAGCCAAGCTCTCGCCACTAAAACAATAACCAGTTTGCTTGTCCTTAACGGTATCTGCCAAGCCGCCTACCTGATGCACAATACATGGCTGCCCTTCGCGCATCGCGAGCATTTGACTAATACCACAAGGCTCAAATGAACTGGGCATCAAAAACAGATCGCCTAGTTGATACAATTGCTCGCCAAGTGCCTGCCCATAACCATTTAGAAACAATAGGTTGTCATGGCGCGACATCACTTCGCTAAAAAGCTGCTCCAATTGTTCATCACCAGAACCCACTAAAATTAATCTAGCTTGCTTTTCTGTCGCCAACATAGCTAGGTCATCAAGTACTACACCCGTTTTTGTCGGTTGTCGTAAAATCAAGGCTTTTTGCTCAGTTAAACGACCCACGCTGGTAATTAAGTGGCCAGTAAACGGTTGCTGTTGCCAGGCCAAAATGCGACGGTGGGCAATATAAAACTTTGACAACAGCTGTTTTGATTTCGCCATCCACTGCAAAACATGCTGTTCTGCCAGGTTTAAATAGTCAGTGAAGCTTGGTTTTACTGTTGTGGTGTCATCACTTGGATAAACACAGCCATTGAGAATACCCACCAATCGCCCCTCATGGGCGGCATGTTGCATATCCGATTCTAATCCTTCGCCACCAAAGAAGCCCAATTCCGGGTGGCTGGTCATCATCACTTCCTTGGCGTAATTCGGCGACACCACATGGACCTTGTCGCTTAAATTCACCGCCGCACGCATCGGATTAAAACAATGTGGGTGATGGGGATCGCAAATAGGTAAGCCGTCGTAGGTTAAGGTTGGGAACCAGGCTTCGAGGCTGGAGTGGTCGCCTTTAAATGGCCTAACCCCTTGCAAGGCTAGGTTGTGTACAGTGTAAACCGTGGTCAGTGTTTTCAGGCGCTTAAAACGCGGGCTAAAGCGTCGTAATACACTTATCACCGCGGCATGCCAATCATGCAAATGAACCACATCTATATCAGCAATCACTTGGTGCTCAATCACCTCAGCGACTGCTGCTGCAAAAAATGCAAAACGGCTAGCGTCGGTCGCAAAAGGCTGATGCTGGTCGTTACAGTAAATTGCTCCGCCATGTTCACTAAACAAGGAGTGCGACAGCACATATTGCGTCACCGCTGGTGATTGCCCTACCTGCCATAAGGTTGCCGTTTCTAAATGCTGTCGAAATGGCACAGCAATATCCGCAATAAGTTCTCGCTCTAATGCCGCTTGGCCATAATCAGGAGTGATCACCGACACCCTTAAGCCTAGTTCAGCCAGTGCGTCAGGCACATCACGAATGACATCCGCCACGCCCCCGACTTTACAATTTGGCAGCGCGTCATTTTCCGCTGCCACTAACATTACATGCATACTTGCCCTATCAACCGAGTTATTAGCGTTCTTTTTTTGAGGTACCCGTGAGCATATCCCGAGTCACTAACACAATGCCTTTATTTGACACCCTAAAGCCATTTTGTTGGTCTTGTTCATGGTCGTAGCCAATGGTCATGCCCTCGGGAATAATACAACTTCTGTCGATGATTGCATTCTTAATTCGACAGTTTCGGCCAATTTTAACCCCAGGCAATACCACTGCCCCCTCTATCTCGCAATAAGAGTGCACATGGACATTGGAAAACAGTAGTGACTTTTTCACTTTAGAGCCAGAAATAATACAGCCACCCGACACCGTTGAGTCAACCGCCATGCCGCGTCTGTCCTCATCATCAAAGATGAACTTAGCGGGTGGCAGTTGTTCTTGGTAGGTCCAAATAGGCCATTGGGGATCGTATAAATCAAGCTGTGGCTCAGGCGACACCAGCTCCATATTGGCTTCCCAAAACGAATCCAGGGTACCCACATCCCGCCAATAAGGTTGGCCAGTGTGAGAAGGCTCACTGAATGGATAGGCAAAAACATTATGCTCTTCGATAATGGCAGGAATAATATCATGACCAAAGTCGCGGCCTGAACCTTCACGTTCAGCGTCCTTCTTTAATTGCTCAAACAAAAACTCGGTATTAAATACGTAATTGCCCATTGAAGCCAAACAAGTACCAGGCTTACCGGGAATGGAGGAAGGATCCGCCGGCTTTTCGTCAAACCGGCGCACCCGATTGCTTTCATCCACGGTCATTACTCCAAAGGTATTTGCCGCCTCTTCACAGCCCACCTCAATGCAACACACCGTCATGTCGGCACCGTTTTCTACGTGTTTTGCCAGCAAGCCACCGTAGTCCATGCGATAAACATGATCTCCAGATAACACCATCACGTATTTTGGCAGCTCATGGCGGATAATATCCATATTTTGAAATACCGCATCGGCCGTACCACAATACCACTCATCGCCATAACGTTGCGAGGCCGGAAGGATCTCCACCGACTCGCCCAGTTCCTTTTTAAAATGTCCCCAGGCACGGTTTACATGGCGAATTAGTGAGTGTGACTTATATTGGGTCGCAATTCCAACCCGTCTGATGCCAGAATTAATGCAGTTAGACAGTGGGAAGTCGATAATGCGATGTTTACCCCCAAAATACACTGCCGGTTTTGCTCGCCAGTCGGTTAACTCATGTAAGCGTGAGCCACGACCACCAGCCAGGATCAGTGCATATGTTTCTCGCGTCAGGGTACTAATATAACGATTCGCATAATTAGGCATTATTTTTTCTCTCCATAACAAGGTTGCGCTGATCACTGCATTGGGCTGAGGCGCCAAATATCATCGCTGTAATTTTGTATTGTTCTATCACTTGAAAACTGACCACTGGCTGCGGTATTTAAAATACTCATACGCAGCCAATGTTGCTTATCTCGGTATGCTTGCGCTGCTTGCTCTTGAGCTTCAACATAAGATGGAAAATCCTGCGCCACCAACCACGGATCATTACTGCTTTTAATAGCAGCAATCAGGTCATCAAAAATAGTCGGTTCGAACAGATTAAAATGACCGCTTTCTAACAGTGCTAATACTCGCTTTAAGTCATCGCAACCGTCGATTATTTTCAACGGTTGATAGTGTTCACGCACTGCTTGTGCTTGTTCCGCGGTTACGCCGAATAAAAAGAAATTATCATCACCTACGCTGTCACGAATTTCGATATTGGCACCATCCAAGGTTCCAATGGTGATGGCGCCGTTCATCATAAATTTCATATTCCCCGTCCCCGATGCTTCCTTTCCGGCCGTGGATATTTGCTCTGATAAGTCCGTTGCGGGACAAATGACTTCCATTTTAGAGACGTTGTAATTAGGTAAAAACGCCACTCGCAAGAACGGTGCAGCCGCACTGTCATGGTTAATCACATTAGCGACGTTATTAATAAGCTTGATGATTTTTTTCGCCATGTAGTAACCTGGTGCAGCCTTGCCACCAAACAGCACGCAACGTGGAACCAGTCCCTCGGTATCGCCACGGCAAATGCGGTCGTATAAATGGATCACATGAAGCACGTTCAATAGCTGGCGTTTGTATTCATGGATCCGTTTAACTTGGACGTCAAACATCATGGTGGCATCAAACTCAACATCACACTCTTGTTGCACCAAAGTTGCTAAGCGCTGTTTGTTGTTTTGTTTTACTTGCAACCAACGCTGTTGTAATTCCTGGTTGTCGTAACAGCGACGAAGTTCAGCAATGTGGGCAAAATCACTTTGCCACTTGTCACCGATGTGTTCGCTGATCAGAGCTGCCAGTTCAGGGTTGCAATGCATTAACCAGCGTCTTGGTGTCACGCCATTAGTTTTATTATTAAATTTTCGCGGTGACAGCTGATAAAAGTGATTGAATAACCCCGCTTTTAACAGTTCAGTATGCAACTTGGCCACGCCATTTACTGAGTAGCTGCCAACAATGGCCAAATACGCCATCCGTATTTGTGGTTCATCCGACTCCTCAATCAATGACATAGCACGCTGCTTGGCAACATCACCGGGCCACTTCAGCGCCACTTCACTTAAAAAGCGGGCATTGATTTCATAGATGATCTCTAGCAGGCGTGGCAATAACCGTTGAAACAAGCTCACCGACCACTTTTCTAATGCTTCAGGTAATAGCGTATGATTGGTGTAGGCCATGGTGGACGTGGTTATCTGCCAAGCCTGATCCCACTCCAGTTCGTAGTCATCTAATAAAATTCGCATTAACTCAGCCACGGCAATGCTGGGGTGTGTGTCATTGAGCTGGAACACATGATAATCAGCATAGTCAGAAAAGCTGGCGCCATGTTGCTCAACCCAAGTGGCAATCACGTCTTGCAAGCTGGCACTGGATAGAAAATATTGTTGCTTGAGCCTGAGCTCTTTGCCATTTTCGCTGGCGTCATTGGGGTAAAGCACCATAGTGATTTGCTCAGCGGCGTTTTTTCTTGCTACGGCTTCGGAATAACTGCCTGCATTAAACTCGTTGAGGTCAAACTCATCGGTGGCCTCCGATTTCCACAGCCGTAACGTGTTCACCACGTCATTGTGGTAGCCGGGTACGGGGACATCATAAGGTACAGCAAGGACATCTTGAGTGTCGAGCCACTCACGATGTTGCCGCCCTTGTCTGTCGGTATGCACCTCAACATGACCATAAAACTTCACTCTTTTTGCTTGCTCAGGCGCCGCCAGTTCCCAAGGGTGTCCCTCTCGTAACCAATTATCTGGC
>NZ_JAWLJU010000002.1:2420000-2487500 GCF_037120705.1 Pseudoalteromonas sp. UG3-2
GATGGGGTTAGCGTATGCGAAGCTCTTGATCGAAGCCCCGGTAAACGGCGGCCGTAACTATAACGGTCCTAAGGTAGCGAAATTCCTTGTCGGGTAAGTTCCGACCTGCACGAATGGTGTAACCATGGCCACGCTGTCTCCACCCGAGACTCAGTGAAATTGAAATCGCAGTGAAGATGCTGTGTACCCGCGGCTAGACGGAAAGACCCCGTGAACCTTTACTACAGCTTGGCACTGAACATTGACCCTACATGTGTAGGATAGGTGGGAGGCTTTGAAGCATCGTCGCTAGATGGTGTGGAGCCGACCTTGAAATACCACCCTTGTAGTGTTGATGTTCTAACTTAGGTCCCTGGATCGGGATTGAGGACAGTGCCTGGTGGGTAGTTTGACTGGGGCGGTCTCCTCCCAAAGAGTAACGGAGGAGCACGAAGGTTGGCTAAGTACGGTCGGACATCGTACGGTTAGTGTAATGGTAGAAGCCAGCTTAACTGCGAGACAGACACGTCGAGCAGGTACGAAAGTAGGTCATAGTGATCCGGTGGTTCTGAATGGAAGGGCCATCGCTCAACGGATAAAAGGTACTCCGGGGATAACAGGCTGATACCGCCCAAGAGTTCATATCGACGGCGGTGTTTGGCACCTCGATGTCGGCTCATCACATCCTGGGGCTGAAGTCGGTCCCAAGGGTATGGCTGTTCGCCATTTAAAGTGGTACGCGAGCTGGGTTTAGAACGTCGTGAGACAGTTCGGTCCCTATCTGCCGTGGGCGTTTGAGAATTGAGAGGGGCTGCTCCTAGTACGAGAGGACCGGAGTGGACGAACCGCTGGTGTTCGGGTTGTTATGCCAATAGCATTGCCCGGTAGCTACGTTCGGAACTGATAAGCGCTGAAAGCATCTAAGCGCGAAGCAGGCCTCGAGATGAGTTCTCACTTGGGCTTTGAGTCCACTAAAGGGCCGTTGAAGACGACAACGTTGATAGGCAGGATGTGGAAGTGGTGCGAGCCATTAAGCTAACCTGTACTAATTACCCGTGAGGCTTAACCATACAACGCCAAAGTGGTTTAGCGACAGAAGTTGATAAGATACTAAAGTAGCAGCGGTTTTAGACCGCGACGAAGACGAAGAATTTAAGCAGTTTTTTCCAGATTTTAATTAATGAGGGCGACCTCATTGATGAACCGAATTTCCTGGTGACTATAGCGTTTTGGAACCACCTGACTCCATGCCGAACTCAGAAGTGAAACAAAACAGCGTCGATGATAGTGTGGGCTTCCCATGTGAAAGTAGAACATCGCCAGGGCCTTATAAGCGAAACCCGCTGCAGCAATGCAGCGGGTTTTTTGCGTTTACAGCACCATAAAACATCGCGGGGTAAACCTGCGCCTACAAAATCTAAACAGCCTGGAAGCAATAGGATAGAGACAAACCACAAGCCTTGCTCTGACAACCCTTGGACACACATCCCTGTGGAGGGCTTCCGGCTCGGTATCCATATCTCGCGTTCATTGCGCTGCGAAGCGGTGCTTCGGTCGCAATGAACCCACGCCTATAAGTGGCTTAATTCGCGGGTATAGGCTTTTCTTCAGCATTTTAAGGGGAATGGCTATTAGCGCAGCAGGATCCGCGATATGATGGGCAAAAAAGAGGAGGCACAGTGACCTTTCAACTATTAGCTTTATTAGTAATCTTTGCCTTATTTGGCACGTCGGCTACTTATTTAATCCGCTTTATGTATTGCTATTGGGTTAAGCATCAGCTGGAAGTAAAATATTTAGTTAATGCGGGCCTATGTGCCTTGATGGTCATGGTGGTGTCATTAATTAATGAATTTATTGGCCCATAACTATTTAATCGTTATGGGTTTGCATTGGTTATCAATACAAAGCGTTTGCACAGGCATTACTGGTTCGCAACTCTGTGCTGGCGGTTTTGACTGGTTTTCCTGTTGCTCTTGTTGAGTTAAGGTAGCCACAAGCTGCTCTACCTGCTTTTCATCGCTATGTTTAGTTGAGTAAATCAGGTATTCACGGGGGCCACCACAGGTTAAACGTTCACCCAAGCCGATCACTTTGCATTGATAGCTAGCATCACACCCTAATTGCTGTTCAATGTCGCTCAAACTGATATTGCTCTTGCTGTTACTGCTTTGGCTATTGTTTGCTGTGGTAGTTTCGCAGCCTGTTAACGCGATGGTTAGTGTTGCTAAAGCAGTGAGCAAAAAAGGTGATTTCATTGTAAGCCTCTATTGTGTCGGGTGATTGCTTGCTAGTTTAACACATTTATTTTCAACACATTGAGCGCTTGGTTTGGTTAAATGCTCACAAATGCTCATGACCTGATTGTTTAAGTTATAAGCCTTTTCTGCCGCCGTGATCTTATCTGCCAGTTGCGTCACAGTGGTTGCATTATTGTGTTTAGTAGAAAATATTAGGTAAGAAGAGGGCCCGCCACAGGCGCGATCACCGACCGCAGTGACTTGGCATTGTGAACTGTTGTCACAGCTTTTATCCGCGGTAAGCGTGTCCAGCTGTTGTTTTAAGTCGCTTAATTGTTCTTGTGTCAGCTCTGCTACCTTTTGCTCTTGCAGCTCTAGCTTAGGTTGTGGGGCATTACTGGTCTGAGTCGTTTCAGCTGTGGGTTGCTGTTGGTTATCACTTTGTGCTTCTTTTTGGCAGCCGGCCAGTAGGACTGAGACCAGCAGTGCTAATACGGTTTTATTCATTTACTATCTCCTGTTGTTGCTTATTAAGCTACGCAAATAACACGGTAATAGCAAGACAGAAGTAGGCTACTGTCGCAGCCTACTATGAGTAATCATAGCCCGCCAAGGGTCAGCTTTTGCGGATCCAACAGTCGCTGTAACTCTTCCTCGCTGAGATCCGTTTGCTCCTGTGCCACGGTAATAATCGGTCGCCCTTCTTGATAAGCTTGTTTAGCGATTTTAGCGGCTTTTTCATAGCCAATCACCGGGTTTAGCGCGGTAACCAGAATCGGGTTTTTGGCTAAGGCTTTACTAATATTGTCTTCATTGACGGTAAAGCTGGCGATGGCCTTGTCGGCGAGTAACCGTGCACTGTTTGCAAGTATTTCTATGCTTTGCAAAATATTAAGCGCAATGACTGGCAACATGACATTGAGTTCAAAATTACCAGACTGTCCTGCCACTGTAATGGTGGTGTCGTTACCTATGACTTGGGCGCTGGCCATAGCGGCGGCTTCAGGAATAACCGGATTAACTTTGCCTGGCATAATAGAGGAACCAGGCTGAAGCGCCTCGAGCTCGATTTCTCCCAGCCCTGCTAAGGGTCCTGAATTCATCCAACGGAGATCATTGGCCAGTTTCATTTGTGCAGTGGCGTACGTTTTTAACTGCCCAGAGAGGGCAACGATGGCATCCTGAGAGCCAATGTGATAGAAAAAGTTCTGACCTTTACTAAAGCGGATCCCAACGTTACTGCTTAGGCAATTATTGAATTGCTCAGAAAACTTAGGGTCGGCATTAATTCCAGTGCCGACAGCGGTTCCCCCTTGTCCTAATTGGTATACCTTTTCTAATGCTTGCACAATGCCTTGGCAAGCGTTATCCACTTGGCTTTGCCAGCTGCTGAGTACTTGTGCAAAACTGACGGGCATGGCGTCCATTAGATGGGTTCGGCCTGTTTTTACATGGTGGCCAACCGATGATGACTTTTGTTCAATGGTGGCTGATAGGTGTTTTAGGGCTGGCAATAATTCATACACAGCGGCAATGGCGCTACTGACGTGAATAGTGGTGGGTATAACATCATTGGAGCTTTGCCCCATGTTGACATCGTCATTAGGGTGAACCTTAATGCCGCCAATTTGTGTTGCTAAGGTGGCGATGACTTCATTAGCATTCATATTGGAGCTGGTGCCCGAACCGGTTTGAAAGACATCGACAGGAAATTGCTCAAGATGTTTACCATCAATCAATTGCTGGCAAGCCGCCACAATCGCTTTTGCTTTTTCGGCTTCTAGGTGACCAAGAGACTGATTGGCTTCAGCGGCAGCCTGTTTAATATAGGCCAGCGCTTTAATAAATTGCTGTGGTAACGTGATACCGCTAATGGGAAAGTTATTAACTGCGCGCTGGGTTTGGGCTTGATATAAGGCTTCTTTTGGCACATCAAGTGTGCCCATACTATCACTTTCTTGGCGGAACTTATCCATAGTTACTCCTATATAAACGGGTTAAACTGTTGGCATACTTGGCACGCCTCTCGTTGCAGCCGTAAAAAATGTTGCTGCGATGAGTGGTTTAGCCGATAAAAGCGCTTCAGTGCCAACAAAGGTTTGAATAGCTGATCCATACACTGTTTTCTAATGCTTAAGGCGATTAAAGGATCAGCTATGGCTTCTAATAATGTTGATAAGGCATGCTTAAGATAGAATTCTTGTAGCAAAGGGTTGTTGCGGCGGCCATAGTATCTGGCAGTATTTAACTTGGCAGAAATAAACTCGGCGACCATGACCGGAGCACATAGATCGCTATTCGGGGACTGCAATAAGGTGTCGTGCCATAATGGTGAAGTCATATTCCGCATGTATCCAACGCAACAATGTAATGATAATTATTATCATTACATTGTTGCGTTGTAAATTCAAGCTCGTGTCGAGCCTCATTATTGAGGTTCTGGCATTGCGAGCTGCAGGGATAAAATTAGTTATATCCGAGGAGATAGTTTTGCTCGGTATGTTCCTTTTCCTGCTCATCTAACTGCATCAGATTAGCGATCTCTTGCCGGTAAGACTTGCCTTTCATAAAGGCATTTTTACGACGCTTTAAGAGTAAACCTTGACTCTTAACTTCGCTAGGCATGTGTGTGATCTCTGAAATTTTCATCTTGCTTCTCCTCTAGTTCCTCTTTAAACGTAGCAGAAGTTATACCAAAATAAATTTCTTTCATGATTTTAATTGCTTAACAGACTTACTGATGACACCACTTGCAATTGTTGCTGATCCTTGCCTCAATAGCGGGCATAGATTGATCAAATTAGTGCAAAAACAATGACAAAACCCTTCTCTCAAGCATGTGAAAACAACAAAGATCCCATCCTGGAAAAGTTAAAACCTCACTTAACTGGTCGCTTGCAATTATTAGAAATAGGGTCGGGCACTGGCCAACACGCCGTGCATTTTGCGCAACATCTGCCTGAATTGACTTGGCAGACTGCCGATCAGCAAATGCATCATGAAGGTATTAATGCTTGGCTGGCAGAAGCGCAGCTAAGTAACCTTCGTCCTCCTTTAGCTATAGACTTACATTTCTCCTGGCCTGTGAAGCAGCAATACGATGCTATTTTTACCGCCAATACTGTGCATATCATCTCAGAGCAACTGGTGGTTAAGCTTATACAAGGAGCAGCAATGCACCTCAAGCCTGCTGGGTTGTTATTTATTTACGGCCCTTTTAATTATCATGGCCAATACACCAGTGCCAGTAATGAGCGCTTTGATGCGTTGTTACAACAGCGCGACCCACAAAGCGGTATACGGGAGCAAACTTGGTTGGTCTCGCTGGCACAACAACATGGCTTTACCTTATTAGAGGATCACCAGATGCCAGCCAACAATCGTTTATTACTATTTAAACGGTAGCTTGTCCTGACACTGTTGAAAATACTCACCCAGTGCTTGCGTTTCGCGGCGGCTAAAATCTTGTAGCGCACGGTGAAAGTCAGCTTGAAATAAATAGTGGAAGGAGTGTCGCCAAACCGGCTCAAACCCTCGTGCGAGTTTATGCTCGCCTTGGGCGCCAGCGTCGAAGATCTGAAGTTGTTGGGCAATGGCCAGCTCTATGCCTTGATAATAACAAAGCTCAAAATGCAAGAAGTCAAACTGGTCTTGAATGGCCCCCCAGTAACGGCCGTATAGCGTATCTTGGTCGATAAAATACAAGCTTGTGGCCACCACCTCGCCCTGATGATATGCACAGCAGAGCCGGACATGTTCAGGCAAGGTTTTACACAGTTGCTGGAAGAAGCCTTTAGAAAGGTAACCATGATGGCCCGAACGCTTTAAATAGGTTAGGCGATAACTAAGGAAAAAGGCATCGAGTAGCTCAGCTGTCACCTCATCACCTTGGAACCAACGGATCGCTATGCCCTGTTGTGCAACTTTACGGCGCTCCTTTACTACCATTTTACGTTTTCTGGCATTAAAGCGGCTAAGAAAATCGGCAAAGTCGTGATAATCACGGTTATACCAATGAAACTGAACGTTGCGTCTTGTCACAAAGCGGGTATTAGCCAAGGTAGCAGGGTTAGCAATAAAGTTTATATGCACACCACTTAACTCTGTGTGTGATAGTTGCAGTAACACCTGTTCAATGTAATTACATAACTCCTGATTGAGTGTTTTGGCTAATAGCCTTGGCCCTTGCACTGGGGTAAATGGCACGCCACACAGCCACTTTGGGTAATAGGGTAGGCCATGTTGTTGATACGCTTCTGCAAACGCCCAATCAAAAACGTATTCGCCATAAGAGTGTGTTTTAATATAACCGGGCAGGATGGCAACAATGTCATCTTGACAGCGGATAACTAAGTGATGAGGGGTCCAGCCCGTTTTATGGCTAACACAGCCAGTTTCCTCTAAGGCTCGTAAAAATGCATAGTGAGTGAATACCTGCTTACCAGATAGCGCCTGCCAAATTTGCTCTGGAATGTCGCTTATTGCGTTTTTGAAGTCATGACTAAACGACATTAGTGGCTACCATCCCCATGCGTTGAAAAGAAGTCGATAAGAGCGCTAACGAAGCCTTGATAGTCTGGGTTGAACGTGATCCTAGCAAGCGGCAAGGGCTGCTGCAGGTTGGCTTGGTGACGCTCACCATACACTACTTTTTCTCCCAGTCGACAGCGGGCAAATTGGGCCTTATCTAAATGGTAACTCGTGCAATTACGATAGGGGCCGTTGCTGCCATAGTAGCTATGCTCTGGTGGCTGCAAAATACCAATATGTGACATGTCTAACACGCGTTTAGAGGCAACACGACGGATAAAAACCTCAGGACGGTTGCTTTGTGGCTGAGTTTCACTATATAGCCATTGCACAGGGGGGATGGTATTGCTGGGGTGTTGTTGCCACTGCTTTAGCAGCTTTGCTGTTGTCTGGTTATCGATGGTGGTATCGACATCACTGAAGCTAACAAAGGTAGCGACATCGGGCAGTGCGGTCATCGCTTGTACAGGTGCCATTGCTTGATGGGCTAGGGTGGCGCCATGCCAAGGGAAGGACTCATACTTAGCAAAATCAAGGTCGGCATCTTCATCGATCCACTCTACAAACGGTAAGTAATCGAGCCACTGCGCCAGCCAAGCGTGTTTATTATGTGGCTCTGTGGCCGGAGAAATGAGCGCTAAGGCACTGAGATTATCCGGTACTTGTTGGTCAAGATAGTGCAGAGCTAACGCTGCACCAGTGGAGTATCCTAACACCGCAAACTGCTTAAAGTCCTCGCTGGTTTGTTCGATGGCATAAGCAACATGGCGTTGCCAATCTTGTATAGATACCTGAGTTAAATCACTCGCTGCAGTGCCATGACCAGGTAATAGCACCGTGCGCACGCTATATCCCTGTTGATGTAAGGACGCCGCCAGATAATGAAAGGTAAACGGCGAGTCAGTTAACCCGTGCAACAGCAAAATAGCCTTGTCTGAATTGCTCTGAGGTAGTTCAAAAGGAGCCACTAAATCGGCCACCGAAGTGGCATGCAGCTGTAATATTGCTGTTGTCGGAGTGGTGACGGGACAGGGAAGGTTGCCACGAGGGTTGCGACGCTCAATGAGTGCTTTAGTAAGGCTGAGGTACTGATTGAAACTCATCTGGGGAGTTACCTTGATAACCGCAGGACCAGAGTCGATAGCAAAGCGCAGTTTACCATTGGCTTTACTGTGTTCGAACAATGCCAAGTCATTAACCTGAGTTAAGCAGTCGGTTGCCATGACCTTTGCGGGTAGCATAACCAAACCAAGTAGCAGGGTGTGAGTAACAAAGTGCAGTATTGTCTTCTTATTCACAGGCTCTCCAGAGCGAATTACCGAATGGGCAGTGTGCGTTTAGCAAAGGTTTGTTTGAGTACAATGGTTGACTCAATGGCAGCAATGGCATTGCACGCACCTAACTGGTGTTTGACGAATTGCTCATAGCTGGGCAAGTCTTTCGCGACTATTTCAAGTAGGTAATCATAACTGCCTGAGATCACAGAGCAAGTGATCACATGATCTTGCTCACCGACATGTTGTTCAAACTGGTTTGCTGCACTGGCACTGTTTTCATGCAGGCGAATAAACGCATACACGAGAATACTTAAATCAACTTGAGCTCGGTCTATGGCAGCATGATAGCCACTAATGATGCCACTTTGCTGGAGCTTGTTGATGCGCCGCAAACACGGCGTGTCGGATAAATTGGCTTGCTCTGCTAACGCGGCATTACTCAAGCGAGCGTTATGCTGTAAGGCGTTGAGCAATAGTTTGTCTTTACGGTCTAAATTCACATTAAACGCTTAGATTTAGTGGATATTGCTAGTTAGTATTATTTTTTTAGCGAAAATTAGCAAATTATGCTCGTGCTACTTTGATAGCCTGTAGCTATTTAGAATAGCTAGCAGAGACTAATGAGCACCTTATCGTTACAATTCGACAACTGGATCCGCGGACCTTTCGTCACCATTAACGACCAACTTGAACAGTTATACTGGCAGCAAGAAGATAAAGCCAATGTTGCTGGAGTGGGCGAACCATATAAACAGCAGTTACTAGAGCAGGGCAATGCCCTAATTTCAGCCTTATTAGCAGAAGGTAACACCGACGAAGGCTTTGAGCAGGCCTTTGATTTACTGGGTAATGTCGGCTTATTTATGGCGGCATGCCGGCGCCATGAAATCACCGAGCCAAGTCGCGAAAGCCATTCACCACTGACAGAGGCCTCGGCATTAGCCATGCATATTGGCGCTTCCATTGGCGTCACACCACGCTTTGCAACGGCACACCTAACCACCCACAACCGAGCAATAAATGGCGTGTATAAACGCTTTACTTCACACCCTGCCGAGCGCTTGTTTATTGACTACAATACTCAAGCCATACTGGCTTATAAACGCGGTGCTGAGGCATTAATGAAGGTACATCATGTCGGCATATCTCACCCTATGGCGGTGGTATTATTACAGCAGGTAAAACAGGCGTTGCTGGATGTGATTGAGTCTAATCAGACGCTGTTTAAGGCGTTGGATGCCGATGCTTTTTTTCATGTTGTACGACCATACTATAAACCTTACCGGGTTGGTAAGGAGGTTTACCGCGGCGCAAATGCGGGGGACTTTGCTGGTATTAATGTGATCGACATGATGTTGGGCCTATGCCCGGCTAATGACATTAGCTATGGACAAATGCTGGTGGAAAAGTTTTTATATATGATGCCTGAGGACCAAGCTACACTGCGTGAGTGTATGCGCACCCCAAACCTGATGGATGCCTTTTTAGAAGCTCTTGAAGGTCCCCATGGGGAGTGGTTTGAGCCTGCGGCACGCTTGTTTATACAAGTGTGTAAACTCCATGGTGACACGGCAATACAGCATCATAATCAATTAGTTGAAAAGTATATCGCTAAGCCATCGCAGCAGATGCAAGAGCAGCACCTGAGTAAAGTCACCGCCAGTGGCCCACCACTAGACGCATTATTGCAGAGTTTAGCCGATCTCAGAGACCGACGCGCGGCAGCGAAGCGTGATGATATTTTTACCCGACACACCGACTTGCAGCGCTTAAAAGGGGCACTTGGAGCTGATAATGACTGAGTTTAACGCTGATTTTCACTTACCTGAAGGCCATTACTTACTGAGTCACTCAGTGGGCAGAATGCTGCGCTCTGCAGCGCAAGACTACCATCAACATTTTGTTTTGCCGTGGCAGAGTGAAAGCACAGAACCTTGGCCGCAATGGTTAAAAAGCATAGAGCGGTTTCAAGGAGCACTGGCGCAACTACTTAACTCGCAACCGCAGTGGTTTTGCCCGCAAGTCAATCTTTCCAGTGGTTTAAGCAAATGGTTGATGAGCCTACCCGAGAGTAACTTGCGCAAGGTGCGGGTGCTGATGAGTGAAGACGACTTTCCGAGCATGGGGTTTGTTTTCCAACACGCCTTAGACAATGTCGAAGTGGTCTTTATTCCGGCGCACTTAGATATGCACGACAGCAACGTTTGGCAAGAGTATATAAATGAGCAAATAGATTGGGTGTTTATCAGCCATGTCTATTCTAATAGCGGTGAGCAGGCTCCGGTAAAAGACATTATTACGCTGGCAAAACAGTCGGGATGTCGCACCATTGTTGATATTGCGCAGTCACTCTGTGTATTACCGATAGATTTAACTCTGTGGCAAGCCGACTGCGTTATCGGCTCCAGTGTAAAGTGGAGTTGTGGCGGCCCTGGGGCTGGATTTCTTTGGGTGCACCCCGATGTTTTACCCTATTGTGAACCGCAAGATGTTGGCTGGTTTTCCCATCAAAACCCATTTGAGTTCGACATTCATCACTTTGCTTTTAATGATACCGCATTGCGTTTTTGGGGAGGCACGCCATCGGTGGCGCCATTTGTGTATGCCGGACACAGTCTCGATTACTTTGCTCGGCTTGGCATAGACACGGTTCGTGCTCATAACCTTAAGCTGCTCACGCGTTTACAAACTGAACTCGCGCCATTCTACCGCTCACCAGTGGCTGCCGAGCATTGCTCTGGTACGGCAATCTTAGATTTTGCTGAGCAACAAGAAACGGTTAGCCAAGCGTTACAACAGGCTCAAGTTGCCACCGATCAGCGTCGCTATGGCTTACGGGTATCGCCGCATATCTACAACACGGAAGCAGACATTAACCAGCTGATCGCAGTCGTGAACTCGGTGCTAGCGACCTAATCCAAGGGCCTGCTTGGTTTTCTTTTTTACCGAGCGCCAGTGCGTCATTGGTTGTTTGGGCGCGCGTGCTATCAAGGCTGCAAAGTCAATCTCTGGCGTGTCCACTTCCCCTTGGTGGGCTAAGATCACTGAGTGTGGCTGGAGCTGTTGCACCTTGTGTAATGATTGGCGATACAGTCGCGGATAAAAAACCGGAAATGGCGCGATAAACTGGCCTTTGACCTTTACCATTAAGTCGGCGACATAGATGCGTTTGCTAGGCATATGTAGTAGGCTCAAATCACGGTCGGTATGGCCTGGGGTATGTATGGCCAGCCACTCATCAAAGCCGGGCAGGGTATCACCATCGGCGAGGAAATAGTCTGCAACGAGCTTACGCGGGTACCAGAGGTTGCGCTTCGCTTTGCGTTTTCTCCCGGCTACCCATAATGCTAAAGCCATGTCTGACAGGTGCATCATGATGCCATCAAGTCCTTGATACCACTGGCTAGGTGCATTGGCTGTGGCAATTTTGGCTGCGGTTAACTGGCGTAGTGCGTGCGCTCCCCCAGCATGATCAGGGTGCATGTGCGTAACCACTATTAGGGCTAAATCCGTGATAGGGCGGTTTAACTGCTTTATATAATCACATACTAAAGTGACATCGGCACGGCAGCAGCCATCGAGCAGTAAGAGTTGGTGTTGATACTCAACCAAGTAAATGCTTTGAATGTAGCCTTCTAGTACATGTAGTTTCATTCGGGACGGTGTTTTAACTAACAGAAGAACCAATTTAGCACAGCTCGATGTGGTCTGACCAGAGTGTGGGGGAAGGTAAATTTTGGCAATAAAAAAACCGCCATAATAGCGGTTTCTTTACAAAGAAATGGCGGAGGGGGAGGGATTCGAACCCTCGATAGGGCTACAAACCCTATACTCCCTTAGCAGGGGAGCGCCTTCAGCCACTCGGCCACCTCTCCGACGCAATACTTTTTAAAAATGGCGGAGAGATAGGGATTTGAACCCTAGATACGCTATTAACGTATGCCGGTTTTCAAGACCGGTGCTTTCAACCACTCAGCCATCTCTCCATGGGCAAAGATAATACTCAGCCAATTCGGCGCTGTAAACCGTTTTTAAACCGTTTGCTTAAAAAATACTCGAAAAGGCGGTTTTTTTTAAAATACGGCTAAAAATGAGCGCTTTGTATGACAGTCGAAGGAAAAACAGTGGTGGAACAGATGCTTTTATGCTCTATTGAGCACAGTGGAGGGAACAGCAGCATGGCGGGTTGGGGCGCCATGCTCTGTGCAGACTTACTTATACATAATCACGTCTTTAAGTGCCAAATGCTGAGCACATAAGGTGAGCCATTTGCTCCAGTTAAAACGGCGCTTAGATGGCCCAGTGGTATTAAACGTATTTTGTGAAGGGCTGCAAGGCGCAGCTGAATTAAGCATGTCTGACTCCTAACTGGTTTAATTGAAAACAAGGCTATTTTGCCGCCAAATTGATTAAATTAACAACGATAAAAAGTATCTCTTTCGCATTAGTTTTTCTTATCAATTAATGTGTGGTTAAGCTTTGTCTTGGTGTTTTAAATGAATAGGTATTCACTTTTTTATCTTGTGTTTATCTTTATAAGGTTAATAAAATCATGGTTTTATATGGGGTTGTTTGAATTCAGTGCTTTTGGGTTGGTTTTTTATTCATATAAAATGATTTTTTGCTTTTGGGGTTTTTATGTTGGTGGTTGTTAATCCACTTGCTGGGCCTGCTGCGGCGCAGCATATTGCTTGGTTAGAACAACAAATAAAACGAAAAAAATGCTCGGTGAAGTGGCTTTATAGCAGCGGAAATTATGCTTCTGATTGCTCGATAGTTGCTAAATTAGCGACAACAGAAGATACCGTGGTGGTCATTGGTGGTGATGGCACCCTAAACTTAGTCATCAATGCCGTAGCGAACTTAGCGTGTGACATTGCGCTACTGCCAGCTGGGACCGGCAATGACTTTGCAAGGCAGTTTCAGTATAGCACTGAGCAATGGCGCAACAGTGTGTTTTCATCACACACAATGGCGATTGACCTAGGCCGCGTAAACCAACATTGGTTTGTTAATATCGCAGGCGTTGGTTTTAATGCCCATGTGGTAAGTAAACTTCAGCAGGGCAAGCGGTTGGGCCGATTAAGCTACACTTTGGCGGGATTAACTGCGCTGTGGAGTGCCAAAACAATGCGGCTAGAGCATTCGGATTGGCCACAGCAGGGCATGATGCTATTAGCCGCCAATGGTAAGCACTTTGCTGCGGGTCTGACACCTGCACCGATGGCATCGATTGCTGATGGTCAACTGGAGTTAATCTGGTTCACACCCAGAACCATGTGGCAACGAGTTGGCTTATTTGCAGCCATGTTGCTTGGCCGTCATATGAAGGTTACAAATGTTTATCATCAGCCAATGCGCCATTTTGAAGTAAGTGAACCTGGTTTACCGGTGGAGGCAGATGGAGAAATCGTTGCAACAACTCCAGTGGAGATCCGTTGCTATGCCGGACAAATACGCATAAAAAAAGCGCCATCAATAAATGGCGCTTGAAGAGTAAGAAGCTAAAGCATTGGTAAGACTTCAACTTCTAACTGGGGACCGTAACGACAACCAAGCGGCAATACGCTCAAGGGGTGTCAGCACAATGGCGTTACCCACCACAACCAGCAAAAAGCCGATGAAGGTATTTTGTTGCCACTGAAATCCTTCAAAAATAGTACTTAAAATCACTGCCACAAAAGGGAATAACACAATGAGATAACTGGCTTTCTCTGGGCCAATGTTTTTCAGTAAAGAAAAATAGCAAGCAAATGCGATCACCGTGCCAAAGACGCTTAAATACACCAGTGACCACCAGTAAGAGGCTGGCGCAGCATTAATAAACTGGTGTTCGCTCAGCGCAATATAGCCTGCTAGCATCACTGTGCTATACAGCATGCCCCAAGCGTTACCTGCCATTATATTAATTTGGCGATTGGAGTTACGAACACTCACCATATTGCCAAGTGAGGCAATCACTGTACCTATTAACGCTAATGATAACCCGAGTACTGCACTGCTGCGCAAATCAAATGCGACCAAGTCCTGCCAAAACAAGCTGATTATCCCCCCAGTGCCAAGGGCGGCACCAAAATAAATGCGTTTGGCAATTGGCTTGGCGAAAAACAACTTGGTATTAATAATATTCACCACCAGTAGGAGCGAGAAGGCGATGGAAGCCATGGCTGAGGTTAAGTGCGCTTGAGCCCAGTACAAAAATAGGTAATTGGCACCAAAGTTACAAATGGCAAGCAACACAAAAAAGCCATGATCGGTCAGTGAAAACTTCATATCGACGCGTTTGTATAAAACCAGCATCCACATACAGATGGCCGCGAGACCAAAGCGATAAAATAGTGAAACAAACTCATTGACACTGCCGAGTTGATATTCGATGGCAAGCCAGGTCGATCCCCAGATCAATACCGTTATGGTGTACAGAAAAAGATTTTGCATGACAGACGCTCAAGGTTAAAACAATGCTAGAAGTGGGTAGTCTACGCTGTTATTCTGTATATGCTATATACAGAAATTGCTAATTTTAACCTATACAGATTTAATGCTTATGAGTACCGTAATTCAGCGCCAAGATGCCAGCTATTTATATCAACAAGTGATTCAAATGATATTAACCATGGTAGAACAAAAATCTCTGTTGCCAGGCGAAAAGCTGCCGTCGCTGCGCACCATGGCGCACAACCTCAATGTCAGCGTACCTACCGTTAAGCAGGCTTATCAGTTACTGGAAGCCCAAGGGTGGGTGGTGGCACGAGAAAAGTCAGGTTACTTTCTTAGCACTCGCCGTGAAGCCAATGTTTATCCGAAGCGCACCCAATTACCTAATAAACCGGTGGTGGTAAATAAACAAGCGCTGATTGAGCAGGTTTACAGCGGTATTCATCAGCCACACACAGTGCCGCTGGGTATTGCTAACCCCATTGCGGTGGCTGGTACAGAGCAAGTATTGGCCAAGTTAATGCGCAGAGCCATGAAGCAGGCCGGTCATGAGCTGATTAACTATGGTCCTATGGATGGCTTGGAAAGCCTAAAAAAACAGATTGTACGTCGTTACTTAGATATGGGCCTGGCCATTGATATGGCGGAATTAGTGATCACCAATGGCGCTCAAGAAGCCTTAGCAATCGCGCTGCAAGCGGTGACTACTAAGGGCGATGTCGTGGCGGTTGAATCACCTTGCTATTTTGGCATTGTTGAGCTGGTTGAGAGCTTGGGTCTTCAGGCCATTGAGATCCCAGTGTGTCATGATGATGGTATTTGGCTGGAAGACCTGGAAAAAGCACTGGATCAGCATGATATTCGTGCTTGTGTGTTTTCTACCAGCATTAATAATCCCTTAGGTAGCTTTATGCCCGATAGCCGCCGCGCTGAATTAGTTGCGCTGCTGGAATCTCGCGATGTGGTACTGATTGAAGACGATGTCTATGGAGACTTGTACTTTACTGAGCAACGCGGCATTCCTGCCCAAGCGTTTAGTCGCAAAGGCATGGTGATCACCTGCTCTTCCTTTTCAAAAACAGCAGCACCAAGCTACCGTGTCGGCTGGATGGTAGCAGGGCAGTTTGTGGCTAAGGCGAAGCGTATCAAGCGTGCGTTAAGTTGTTCTTCATCGCTGATGAATCAGTGGGCGTTAGCTGAGTTCCTCAGCTCGGGTGGCTATGAGCGTCACTTAAAGCTAGTACGTAAGCGCTTAATGGAAAACCGGGACCGTATGGTGCAAACGGTGCGTCAAGCATTCACAGACGACATACGGGTTAGCCGGCCGCAAGGAGGGTGCGTACTGTGGCTGGATCTGGGGAAGCAAGTGAGTGGAGCGGCATTATTTCAACGGGCACTGGAAAACGGCATTAGCATTACTCCTGGCACCTTGTTTAGCGCCAGTAACCGATATCAGCACTGTATTAGAATTAGCTATGGATTACCGTGGAGCAGTGACGTAGAGCAGGCAGTTTATCAATTAGGCAGGCTGACGACAGAGCTTAAAAACGCCAGTGGACGCTAATAGCATGCACTGGCGGTGAGCAGAGGGTTATCCTTTATTTAAAACGAAACAGTTGAAAATTAGACATTTCTGGTACCGCTTTGGCAACCATTGCTTCACTGTGAGCGATTTTTTCGAAGTCACCACACAGGGCATTGGCTTTTGCTTCGATGGCTTCGGCTTGGTGTTCAACTTTGCTTTCAATTTGCTGAGCAAAGTTCGTCATGCGCTTTTCGAAGTTGCCCATGTCGCCATTGGCATCAGACATCTCATTACCTAGTGCCACTAAAATACTGCCGATAGATTGCATCATGGCCTCTTCCATGGCTTCTTCAATTTTCTCTTCAAATTGACCGTTGAAGTTCTGACCAAAGTCTTCGAAGGTTTGTTTTCCCATCACAAAGGCACCCTGTTGATAAAAGGTGCGATGTACTTCACTTTCTAAGTCGGCAATCACCGCATGAATATTGTCTAAGCTATTTAGGTTAAATGCTTGCGCCACCTCATCTAACGCGACACCGGCCAGTTTAATGCCTTCAAAAGCGATGTCGGCCACTTGCGGTAAGCGACCACGTAACTGGTCACCGTATTGACTCAACTGCGCTTGCTGCTCAGCCGTTAAATTGACTTTTTCGCCATTGATGGTCAGCTCACCGTATTGTGTGATAGCGGCGGTATTATCTCTGGCAGTGGTAATGGTAAGGTGGTTGGGCGTAATTTTTACGTCGTTTTGAAACTCGACTTCACAGTTGTCACCGCTAAATGTGATGTGATTCTTTTGGTGTGCCATAGCGGTGCTGCTGATCATGGTTGCAGCGCTTAACAATAAAACTTTATACATGGTTTATCCCCTTTACTCTTGATTACGATAAGAAATAAAACAAGAACAGTGCCAACAATTAAAGTTCATATAAAACAGTGTGTTGAGGTTTTTTGGGGATATAGGTAAAAGAAAAGCGATGAGTAAAATGACGATTATTTGGTGAGATTCCGCACTATTTTTAAGAGGATAAATAAAATTTATTGTCATGATAAAAAACTCTCACTTTTCAGATCGTGATTTTAGCGCTAAATAGTGATCTTGAGAGTTCGCTCTCATCATTTTTAATTCAATATTTTTGGAGTGAGTTGTGGGTAAGACATTTTCTTACGATGCCCTTGATGATGACTTTGCAGATGATGAGTTTAAAAAGCTTGGGCGTAACCAGCATGACAAACAAAAGCGTAAAATTAAACGCAAGCTAGATGACTACCTAGAGCAAAAACGCTTACGCAGAAATTTAGGTGACGATGACTTCGATTACCTAGACGACTAGTGATCTTAGTTACCTATAAGCTGTGGCGATGACGACAGGTTATTATGCAATTCGGCTTATGGTTTCAGCCATTTACCAGCCGTATATGGTGGTGGGTGCCTGAGAATAAACAGCCGCGTTATGCGGCTGTTTGGTATGATAATGTTATTAGTCTTTGAATGACTTATGGCAGTCTTTACAGCCCTTTGCCCAATCACGGAATGCTGGCGCAATTTGTTTTTTATCACCACTTTGAGCGGCAACCGCAAGCGCTTGAGCGTATTCGGCAAATTGCGAAGCTTTGCTGTCGAACGTGGCTTTATCTTGCCAAATAGCAGGTAAGGCGTCGGTATCGCCCTTATCTGAACCTGTGATAAATGCTTCCCATGGCATTTGCGAAAGTTGTGCTGCGTTTTCTGCGCGCTGCTTAAACACTTCGGCATCAAACGGTACTTTACCCTTTAGCATGTCGCCCATATTACCAATCTGAAAACGGATCAATTGGAAAGAAGCTTTGCGATACTCAATGGCGTCCTCGGCAGATTCAAACATCGGATTCGCTTGTACGCTTGCTGCTAGGCAGCTTAATAGTGTGACGGTGATGAATTTTTTCATGAAATACCCTTAATGTTTCCTTATTTTTCAAAATATAAACTGGCTTATACCACCCTAGTATTAACTTTCTATGTCTTTAAAAATCATGCCACGGCGCATGCTTCGAGTGGCAAGAAATATTTCCCCTAAGAGCGAAACAAAAGCCCCGATTAACAGGACCATAGCCGCAATAAAACACGATGATAGCGTGATCCCAAGAGGCATGCTATAGAGGTGAGACATAAACAACAGCATGACCACGGCACATACTAATAAAGCACTTAATACACTCATACTGAAAGCCACGTGAATAAAACGCGAGCGCTTAAGCAACGCCCGCATTTCACGACTAAAATGCATGGTTAAGTCTTCATCTTGTATGGAGTTGAGCTTGCGGTCTAGTAGCCGTGCTCTGTCGGTGATCCGGGCTAGGCGGTTGGATAGCACCCCCAATGTGGCGGCAATACCGGTGATTAAAAATACCGGGGCGACGGCAGTTTGAATAACTTTTGCCATAGTGAGAATGCTCACGACATCGTTTTGCATTATGCCTCCTTAATTGCTCAAGTTGAGCTGCGCTAGTGTATTAGGCTGCTCACCTATTAAAGTTTGCATCACTGTATTTTGCTCATCCAATAAAATCACTCTGGGGATCCCTTGATTGGCATAGCGACTATAAATAGCACGCTGTTCATCGGCGACAAAGTAGATGGGCAGTGCCATGGTTTGTTTGAATGCTGCTAAGGTGGCGGCATCTTGTTCACGGCCAATGGCAATAATGGCAAGACTAGGATCTTGTAACAGTGCGGAGTGTTTTAACTCGTTGAGTAAGCGCTGTGAATCGCTGCACCAAGTGGCGAAGAAGATCACCAGCTTTTTCTGGTGCTGATTTAGTGGCATAACCTGACCCTCAATGGTCTCTAGCTTGAGGTGCTTGAAGGTGTCTCCAGGCTCTATGTAGGTCTCATAACCAGGCTTTGATGGCGCAGTGGTAGCTGTGGAGTTACAGGCACTGAGCACAGAGACCATCAGTATTATCAAGCTGGAGTTAAGTAGTGATTTCATGGCGTATTGTTTTCCTTATGATGGCGCCGACAGGTCGCTAGCACTTTGCAGTTACGCAGCTATTTCAGTATATTGCCTGACAAATCGACTTTGTTAAAGCGATAAAATAATTGCACCCTAGAGCGCGACTGCTATGACTCTCTACTTAACTTTGTTTGCCGTGGCGTTAGTGGCTGCGACTTTGTTTCCAGCTTCCTCAGAGCTTATGTTGACCACTTTGGTGGTGCAGCAGCAAGGCCTGCTATGGGGCTTATGGTTAGCCGCTACCTTAGGCAATCTGTTGGGCAGTTGCATTAATTATTACCTCGGCTTTTTTATTGCCCGCTTTCGAGATAAACGCTGGTTTCCAGTGTCTGAGGCAAAGTATGATAAGGCGTGTGACTACTTTGCTCGGTATGGCAAGTTTTCTCTGCTGTTCGCGTGGTTGCCCGTTATTGGCGACCCACTAACGCTGGTTGCCGGCTCTTTGCGTACTTCCTTTGTGTGGTTTTTTACTTTGGTTGCGATTGGCAAGGGGGCACGTTATGCCGTGGTTATCTATTTGGCATTACAGATGAGCGAGCACCTGTAATGCCAAATCTGATCACTCGCGGTGCCAATCTAAGGTGAGTGAGACGGAATCGGCAAACCGCAACGCATGCGGCTTGTCTACTGTTACCTTGGCATAGGTGACGTCACGATGACGATGGCACTCAGTTAAAATATCAGCGACCAGTTTCTCAAGCAGCAAGAAATGACCGTTCTCGACCAGTGCAATCACGGCTTTAGTGACGGTTTTGTAGTTGAGAGCATGCTCAACGTCGTCATGGTTTAAGCATGCGGTATCTGCGGGGTAATGAATTTCAATGTTGATAACGACATCTTGTTTCTTTTCGCGCTCTTCGGGGTTAAAACCGATGAAGGTACGTAACCGCAGATTAGTCACTTTAATGATGGCGTTAGACATGGCTTACCCCTTTACTAGTTGCAAAAACTCATTACGGGTTTTCGGATCGCTACGGAAATTTCCAAGCATCACAGAGGTGCGCATCCTAGAGTTTTGCTTTTCAACTCCGCGCATCATCATACACATGTGTTTGGCTTCAACGATAACACCTACGCCTTTCGCTCCAGTTACTTCTTCCACTGCCTGAGCGATTTGATGGGTCAGTTGTTCTTGAATTTGAAAACGGCGAGCAAACATGTCGACGATGCGGGCAAATTTGGATAACCCCAGCACTTTACCATCGGGGATGTAGGCAATATGACAACGACCAACAAAAGGCAGTAAGTGGTGCTCACACATAGAGTAAAGCTCAATGTCTTGGATTAATACCATATCGTCAGCATCAGAGCTGAATACCGCATTATTGGTGATCTCAGTTAACGTTTGGCGGTAGCCTTGGGTCAAATATTCCATGGCTTTTGCCGCGCGTTTTGGCGTATCTAATAATCCTTCTCTGTCGGCATCTTCACCAACGGCTTCAATGATTGATTTATAACTGTGTTTTAATTTGTCATGCATGATGTTTCTACCTTAAATGGCGACCGCCGTCGATTTGTAACGTCCGTCCGGTCATATAGCAGCTGTTGAGGATCATAGCGACACTATTGATCACCTCATCGGTGCCCGGCTCAACCCCCATGATTGACTTTTTCAACGTTTTTTCACGATACGCGTCACTGTCATCTGGATTAAAAATTATGAGCGAAGGGGCAATACTGTTTACTTTAATTTTGGGTGCAAATTTAGCAGCAAAAGAACGAGTTAGGTTGTCTAATGCGGCTTTACTTGCGGCATAAGCAATGTGCTTTGGACTTCCTTTCTCTACAATGTAGTCAGTGATATGGATCACATCTGTGGTGCTTGGCGTAGCCATGAGCAACTCACTTAAGCCTTGATTTAATAAATAGGGCACTTTTGCGTGTATACGCATCATATTGTCGAATAACGCATCATGATCGGGGTTTTTTGCTTCACAATCCCAGCTTGACGCGTTGTGAATAATGGCCCTAAGGCAGTCGGTATGCTGCCTTATTTGAGCGATACACTGAGTCACCGCTTGTGGTTCATCGAAGTCAACTTGAAGGCAGATAACGCCTTGCTGTTCGAGTCTTCTAACGACCTCATGTCGGGTGCGGTAAGTAATGATAACAGGTTGGTTTTGCTCGATAAAATGATTAACCAGCGCCAGACCTATGCGCTGTGCTCCGCCGGTAATCAGAATCGGGGCTGGTGTTAATGCTGTGGTTGAGCTCATGCAGTAAATCCCTGTAGTCGAGTGCTGGCCTAGCGGTTTTTGTCTATACCGTCTTAGGCGGTGATACAACTGGAGTTAGACAGAGGTAAACGCAGGGGTGAGTGGAACTGATCACCCCAAGCGTAATTATTCGTCGTCATACACGGTTGGAATAGCTTGACGCTTATGTTGTGTGCGCTGGTAAATGGCAATTAGTTTGTCGCTGACGGCGTCGCTTACCGGCTTACCTTCAAGAAAGTCATCAATATTATCGTAGCTAAGACCAAGCGCCTCTTCGTCAGCAAGTCCTGGGCGGTCACACTCTAAGTCTGCTGTTGGTGTCTTTTTCACCAATAGTTCTGGCGCTCCTAGGTGCGCAGCCAGCGCCCTAACTTGACGCTTTGATAAGCCAAACAGAGGAGCAAGATCGCAGGCGCCATCGCCAAACTTAGTGTAAAAGCCGGTAATATTTTCTGCGCTGTGGTCGGTGCCCACCACTAGCCCTTGGGTCAACCCTGCGATTTCGTATTGCGCTACCATACGCTGACGTGCTTTAACGTTTCCTTTGACAAAATCGATACTTGATTGCGCCGGTAAGCTGGTGCCCGAGCCCGTCATGGCGCTGAGCGCTTGCTCATGCATGGCGTCTGCCGCCGGCTTGATGTTGACACTCAGGCGCCTACTCGGTTGAATAAAGTCCAGTGCCAGTTGTGCTTCATCTTCATCGGCTTGCGTACCGTAAGGAAGGCGCATCGCAATAAACTGGTAGGTGTTTGCGCCTTGCTCTAAGTTAAGTTCATCCACCGCCAGCTGGCACAAGCGACCACAGGTTGAAGAGTCAACACCGCCACTGATCCCCAGCACCAACGAAAAGCAACCTGCCCCTTGTAAGCGGGATTTGATAAAAGCCACACGCCTTTTCACTTCAAATTCTGGGTCGATTACAGGCTGAACTTTCATTTCTGCCATGATTGCTTCACGCATGCGGGTTCCTCAATTTTGTCAAAATACACTAAACCTCTATTATGTTGCTACGGGGTTGGTTTTTAAAGCCCTAAATGCTGTTTGATGGTGGCCAATTCTTGTTTTAGTAGTTCAATTTCACGATTGAGCCCCGCAAGTTCGCTTTCGGCACTGGGTTGAGCAATTTCATCAGGCTGTGGGCTGGTCGCTATATTGCCTGAGAATAAGTGTTGGTAGCGGCTTTCTCGCTTACCGGGCTCACGCTCCAGTTTAGTGACGTACTCCAGTTGCTGTAACTCGGTTAATGCCTGTTCAACATCAGCAACGGAGTTAAATTCTGCCAAGCGGCCACTGCGCGTTCTCAGTTCACCGGGTGTTTGCGGACCACGCAACAGTAATAAGCAAATTAATGCGCGCTGTTGTTCGTTCACTTTTAAGTGGCCAAAGTCACTGTTACAAAAGCGTTGACTGTATTTATCCACCCGTCCAGATAAAGCTTCATCACAGGTGACCAGGCGCTTTTGTTGCAGCGCATTAAGGGTATCGAGCACCTCGTGCTGACTCAACTCCATCACGGGTTCTCGGTTGGACTTTTGATTACAGGCATTGGCCAGGCCGTTGAGCGACATTGGGTATTGCTCAGGTGTGGTGACTTGCTTTTCGATCAAGCTCCCTAGCACGCGTTGTTCTAAGCTACTTAATTGCATAATTCTCCTTATTGTTATTGCGTTAGGATATGCATCAGCTGCAGACTTGCAGAGATCACTTAGCGCTATGTAATTAATATAACTGGGTACGTTGTTCAGGCAAAGCTTTCATCGCTCATTTTCTTGGTTTTCTGGTAATGCTTCGGGGTTGATAGCGAGGTTTAGTTTGTGCCACAGATCATCAAAATTAATCGGTTTACTGAGGTAATCGTCCATCCCAGCGTCGAGGCATTTTTCTTTATCACCTTGCATGGCATTGGCGGTCAAGGCCAAAATAAAGCTGGATTGGTGTACTTTTCCGGCAACACCACTGCGGATCTGCTGGGCTGCTTGGTAGCCATCCATTACCGGCATTTGGCAGTCCATCAAAATAACATCGTATTTAACTCTCTGTTTTTGTAAGTGTGTGAGTGCTAACTCACCATTTTCAGCTAAGGTCACCTCTGCCCCCATTTTTTGCAAAAATGATTGCGCCACCATTTGATTAACTTTGTTATCTTCAACTAACAAGGCAGTAAAGGGCGAGTGCTTTACATCGCGCAGCAGCTGCTTTGGTTGTGCTTTTTTGGCAGGCTCTGCTTTGTTCACATCGAACAAAGCTAATGCTGCATCTGGTGTGATGGGGTAGTAAATTTTCCGCCATGAGGAAAGTGAGCTAAGGGGCAGAGGTTCAACCTCGGCTTGGGCGATAGCACAAGTTAACTGCTGTTGCGATAGTTGCGATAGCAGTTTGTCTCGTGTGGCTTCATCTAATGTTGCGAGTATGTCGGCTGCAACTATCACCACACTGTGTCTGGGCGCAGTTTGTAACTGCTTGAGTAGTTCCTCTATATTTTCAAGCTGAAGCGTGGCTATGTGCCAAGGGGCCAGTAGCTTACGGTAATCGAGTGGTTCCGAAGTTAAGATAAACAAGCTCGACTCGCTGGCCTTATCAAACGGGGTGATTGCTTTTGCTTCACTCAGGCGAACGTGAAAGGTAAATGTGCTGCCTGCTCCCTCCTTGCTAAAGGCATGCAAGTCGCCACCCAGTAACGCAGTGAGTTGCTTGGCGATAGTAAGGCCTAATCCGGTGCCTCCATATTCACGGGTGGTAGATAAATCGGCTTGGGTGAAGGAATCAAAAATTCGCTTGAGCTTATCCTTTTTGATGCCAATGCCAGTGTCTTCGATGCTACACCACAACTGCGTTTCGCCACCAGAGTTCTCGCTATGGCAGCTCAGCGTGACCAAACCATCTTGGGTAAACTTTATGGCGTTACTAAGGAGGTTATTGAGTATCTGCTTGAGGCGGTGCGGATCGGATTTGGCGTGCGATACAGTGACGCCCGAGAGATCAATATGGAGGCGGTTATGTTTTTGTCTGGCACTATTGTGAAAGCTTGCCATGACACTACTGAGCAGCTCAATGACATCGAACTCCATTAATTCCACATGGAGTTTTCCCGCTTCGATTTTTGAAAAGTCTAAAATATCGTTAATGATGGTCAATAAAGACTGGGCTGAGCTTTGTGCCATGGCCAACTGGTGGCGCTGGTCCTCGTTAACGGTTGAGTGCATGGCCAGCTCAATCATACCCATTACGCCGTTTAATGGGGTGCGGATTTCGTGACTCATACTGGCAAGAAATTCGGCTTTCATCTTGGTCGATTGCTCGGCGAGATCTTTGGCTATAATAGCGCGATTTTTAGCATTTTGTTGTGCACGGCTAGAAAACAGGCTGCCTAACATGGCAGCGATGGACTTTATCAAGCGAATGTCGCTTTGGCCCCACTCTGGAGATGGCAGATCGTACTCTGCACAGAGTAACCCTAATACCTGCCCTTTGTGACTTATAGGACAGCAGATCATCGCTTTAATATCAAAAGGCTCAAGGTAAGTGGTACTGAGCGCCATGGTGATGGGGTGGCTATCGGCTTGCTCGGCAGTAACAAGCCTGGCATTTTCTATTTCGCTAAACAAGGCTGGTGCAACCGCTCGGCGCCAAGGTGGGAAATGCTCTAAGTTTTTGCTGCCAGAGTTAGAAAAATACACCGGACAAAACTGACTGGCGTCGTCGTTCAGCTGCCAAATGCTGATCTTATTGGCAGCAAGGCCATGCTCGCAAGTGCTGGCACACAATGGCAAAGCTTCTTCCAACTGATTGTTCAGTAACGCTTCACTGGCACTGAGCTGGGCCAATAGCTCGTTATTTTGGGCGTATTTATCATGTTCGAGCTCCATGATTTTACGCTTGTGGATGTTCTGCACAGAACCAAAAATATGGCTGGTACGTTGTCCTCGCCGTTTAGCCAGGCCTTTGATTAACACCCAGACTTCGTGATTATCATAAGTGGACGCAAGCAACTCTTCTTCAAATGCTTGGCCTGTTTTTATCAAGTTGCGCATCACTTCTTGTAGCTTTTGGCGATGTTCCCCGGGCTTAAAAAAATCGGCTGTGCTCATCCAGCTAGGTTGAAAATCAGCAGGAACGTGAAAAATGCTGCGGGTAACATCAGACCAAGTAATTTCACGGCTTTCCACATCAACCTCCCAAGCTCCAACTTCAGCGAGCACTCCCATGTTGGTTAGGGCGGTGGCGTTGCGTTGTAACTGTGACAGCAACCGTGTGATAAAGATAAAGGCACAAATAAAAATAGCGATGAGCGCTAACATGGCTAAACGGAAGGGCCATATTGCCGTACTCGGAGGTTGCCAACCATCCCTTGGCACGGCATAGAGAACCCAAGTGCCTGATGGTACCTTGATTTGAAATGACAAAGGCGAAAAAGAGTGGATATTCTGGTTACCATAAAAGTATTCACCATCCAGCCCTTTACCATCAACGCCGCGCATGGCAATGAGGTAGTCACTTTCCAAGTTTCTCAGCTCAGTCTTTCGATACAAGCTATCAATATCAAGTACCACGGAAAGCAAGCCCCAAAAACCCTGTTTAGCATCAAACACTGGAACGCGTGCAATTAGACCGGTTCCTCCTTGAAGTAGCTCCAAGGGGCCGGCCATAACGATACGGCGCTCTTGTCGCGCTCTTATGGCACCATACTTTTGCACCGGGTGAGTTTGGTAATCGAGCCCCAATGCGGCTTCATTTCCCGCTAAAGGGTAGATGTAACTTAACTTCATGTCTGGAGCCGCGCCAATATTGCGCAGGATTTCACTGCTGTTAAACAGTGGCTTTGCAAGCTGTTCAAAGCGTTGTTGTGATAGCGTGGCTTCTCCTGATAACGCCACGCCTAGGCCCCTAACCAGTTGAATGTTTTCAGCCAATAAGCCTTCCATTCGAGTGCGGTAAACGTTGACCTCTTCGGTTGAGTGACTCTTTTCAGTGGCAATAAGGCGGCGATAATTTACTTGGTCTACATACCAAGCCACAGCAATGACTATCACCAGTAATAGCCAAAAGCTGTACTTTATATAGCGAAATTTTTGTGGAGATTTTGAGAGCTCAATCGTCATGATATCGAGTTAAGGTCGTAGATGACTTAACTATAGTTCAGACCTTGGCAAGGCAACAAAAAACTTTACATAGAATTGTCTGTAGTGATGAAAAAGCGAAGCAGATGAGAGCACCATATGGTCAGGGTTAACGCCCCTGTTTAGTCTGTTGGTAATGGTTTATTTGTCATAGTCATGCTATATCTTGAGCACATAATAATAACAAACTGCTCACGCTGATATAAAAGGGAACGCAATGCTTATCTGGTTAAAACGACTTACCATTACTCTACTCATACTATTGTTGGTGACCACTGCCAGCGTGTACGGGGTGTTGTCGCTGAGTTTACCCACACTTGATGGCAAGGGCAGCAGCGCCTATGTGTCAGATTCAGTAGAAATAGCGCGTGATGGTTTGGGACAAGCCGTGATCTCTGCGCACAGTCGAGCTGATGCGGCCTATGGTTTAGGCTACGCCCATGGTCAAGACCGCTTTTTTCAAATGGATTTATTGCGTCGTAATGCCGCCGGTGAACTCAGTGAGTTATTTGGTGCTGCAGCCATAGAGCTGGATAAAAGCATGCGCTTTCATCAGTTTCGTCAGCGTGCCAAGCAAATTGTGCAAACGTTACCTGCAGCCCAACAGCAAGTATTGCAGCGTTATGCTCAAGGAGTGAATGAGGGGCGACAGCAAGCGGGTTATACGAGTTTTGAATATTTACTGTTGGCAGCAGAGCCCACACCATGGCAACCAGAAGACAGCTTATTAAGTATTTTTAGTATGTATTTAGACCTCCAAGCTGGCACGATTGAGCGGGATGAAACCTTGTTGCTGCTAGAGCAACAGTTTGGTCAGCCGATGTTGGATTTTCTGTTGCAACCAAGTCAATATCAGGCTGCGTTAGACGGTAGCCGCCTAGCTCGTGAGCCGGTTGCGATACCTAAATTAGATCCGGACTTAGCCTTTCAGCCTCAAGCCATTGCCGATAAACCTCATTATGGCAGTAATAATTGGGCAGTGACTGGCGCTTACACTAACACGGGGGCGGCGATGTTATCGGATGATATGCACTTAGGTCTGGATGTGCCCTCGATTTGGTATCGAGCGCAACTTAATTACCAGCAAGATGGTCAGGCGGTGCAAGTGACCGGCGTTTCTTTACCCGGGGCTCCGGCTATTGTGGTGGGCAGCAACCAGCGCATCGCTTGGGGATTCACCAACGCATACCTAGATACCGCTGATTGGATTGCACTGTCGCCAGACGATGACATTCATACCACCACCGAAGTGATTAAACTAGCCGATGGCAGTGAGCACCGCTATGAATTGAAACTCAGTGATTATGGCCCGGTTAAAGAAATCGCAGGAAAGCAATACGCGCTCAGTTGGGTGGCACATCAAGACTATGCCGTTAACTTAGATCTATTAAAGCTAGAGACCGCCAGCACCACTACGGAGGCATTGAGCATTGCCCGCTATGCAGGCATTCCAGTACAGAACTTGCTGGTGGTTGATGACCAAGGCAGTGCGGCTTGGACGCCAATGGGCGCGCTCCCAGCTCGGCAACGCCATAGTGATACCGCAATACCTGCCGCGCAATATCAAGCCAGTTGGCGGCAAAATGAAACCATGCGGCCACAGTACGTTAATCCAGCAACTGGAAAGCTTTGGACCGCCAACTCGCGGGTGGTTTCTGCCAACGCTCATGAGCGTTTTGGCGATGGCGGCTATGCGCTTGGGGCAAGGGCGGTGCAGATCCGCGATGTCCTCACTGCCAAGCACTCGTTTTCAGAGCAAGACTTTTATGACTTACAGCTCGATAACCGAGCCTTATTTTTAACCCCCTGGCAGCAGCAGCTGAAAACCTTGCTAGCAAGCCAAGACACGGCACGCTTTCAAGAGGATTTAAACGCGCTTAACAATTGGCAGGGCTGCGCCTGCCCTGACTCGGTAGGCTATACACTGGTTAAATATTATCGTAATAGCTTGATTGAACATATTTTTGCTCCTTTAGAGCAGGCGCTGGTGGAGCAGCAGCTGTCCTTAGCGAGGATTAAGCGTTACCTTGAGCCGGCGTTATGGCAAATTTTAGAGCAACAGCCCACTTCTTGGCTCGGAGATAATGACGATTGGTCGCAATTGCAATTGCGAGCCTATCAAGATGCCAAAGCCAAGTTGCGCCATCGCTTTGGCAGCAATATGGCGGCCTGGCGCTGGGGAGATGTCAATGCGTTGCAAGTGCAGCACCCATTCTCTAAGCAAATGCCAATTCTCAGTGGCTTTTTAGATATGCCAGTGGCACAAGGCTTTGGCGATACCTTTATGCCAGCGGTGCAGGGGCGCTCTTTTGGCGCTTCACAGCGCTTGATTGCTCAGCCTGGGCACCTGGAGCATGCCATATTAACCATTGCTGGAGGCCAAAGCGGCCATCCATTGTCGCCTTTTTACCGCGCTGGATTTGAGCAGTATGTGGCGGCGAAAGCAACTCCCTTATTACCGGGCACTATCACCCACCGCATAGAGATACAGCCAGATTAACCGTTCGTTTCAGAAACGCGTAATGTCGGTGCCGTCGTTACGCGATTTCTTCCTGAGTGCTTACTATCATAAAGCGCGGCATCGGCGTGTTGGATCACCACCTCAAACGATTGCTGCGCGCCCCAACTAGCGATGCCAAAGCTCATGGTGACCTGCAAAATATCGTTTTCAAAGCTCGCCGCGGCGATGGCTTGGCGCAGTGCCTCCACTCTTCTAATTGCCTCCCCAGTAGAGCAAGGAGCCAGTACCAATAAAAACTCTTCACCACCCCAACGCACGGCGATGTCTGCAGGGTTAACATGGGCTTGAATAATCTCGGCAACGGCTTGTAAGATGCGGTCGCCTTTGTCATGACCATAGGTGTCATTGATGGTTTTAAAATGGTCAATGTCTGCCATTACTAAACACAGTGGCGAGTGGGTTGAAATACAATTTTCTTTGGCATGAACAATGAGCTCTTTGGCATAACGGCGATTAAACATTTTCGTCAGCGGGTCGCGGGCAGCGAGTTCGGCCAGTTTGTCCCGTTGTTTGACGGTCATAGTGCGAATATGGGCGATGGTATAGATCATCGGGACGCCGCAAATCATGACGTTGATAAAGTGAATGTAAGGCAGCAACTGCGGATATTTATATTGATAAACTACATCATTAAATAGCAGGTGTAACAGGGCAAACAACGAAATGAGTGCCAGTGAGTAAAGCACCGCGTTGCGTAAGCGTAATTGATAGTCCAGCAGCATTAAGCAAGACACTGTCCAAAGATAATATTGAAAACCTAGCTGCATGCCGAGCAGTGCACAGACTAAGGTGGCATGGAGTGCAACTTCGAAACAAAAGATCCGCAGGGCAAGTGAGTAGTAAGCTCTATCAATAAGTTTAATGCCGCTGTACCACAGCGCCACACTAAACACATTGACGAGCGCGAGAGTAGGCACCTCTACGTGCCAAAACACCCCTATTAAAGCTACATGTAGCCACAAGCAGTAAAAGGCAACACGGCGCAGTAGGGCAAATTTAAATGTTTCTACCTCATCGGGCTTGCTGTAAGGGTGGTATTTGGTCAAGCTGTCACTCATACTCATGGCTTTATAATGCAAGTATAGAAGCTTTACTCGAGTTTGCTGGCAATGGTGCTCAGGCCACAGTAAGCCAAGGGTTGTTAACGTCATCTTAAATCGGCCTTATTTGCCAATCAATGGGAGTGGTTATGTCAATAGAAAAAGCACGCATCAGCTTATGTAACTTAGAAAAGTCAGACTATGATCAGGTTAAGCGCCTGATGGATGAGGCGTATCCAGACCTTGGCGGCGCTTGGCCTAGTCACACCATATTTCGACTAATTGACCAGTTTCCAGAAGGTCAGATCGGGGTGAAAGATGGTGAGCAGCTGGTGGGGATTGCGCTGAGTGTTCAGGTCGATTATCAAACCTTTTCTAACCCCCACACCTATGAAGACATCGTTGATGCCCATAATCGTATTTTTAGTGATAGCAATGCCGATGCACTGTATGGCCTCGACGTGGTGATTGCCAAAAGTCACCGCGGTTTGCGTTTAGGGCGACGTTTATACGATGCCCGCAAAGAGCTGTGTCGTCAGTATAACCTGCGCGCGATTTTAGCTGGGGGGCGGATCCCGCTTTATAAGCAGTACTGCGATGCCATGTCACCCATGGAATATATTAATAAGGTAGACCATAAAGAGTTACACGACCCCATTTTAAGCTTTCAGCTGGCCAATGACTTCCAAGTAAAGCGGCTGCTGAAGCAATACCTGCCAGAGGATCAGAGCTCCGAAGGGTATGCCACGCTGCTGGAATGGAACAATATCTTATTTGAGCCCACAGACACCGTGATTGAAAGTCAAAAGAGTATCGTTCGTGTGGGAGCGGTGCAGTGGCAAATGCGCCAGGTTGAGTCCGTGGCGGATTTAATGCAGCAAGTGGAATACTTTATTGATACGGTGTCAGACTATCAAAGTGACTTTATCTTGTTCCCTGAGTTTTTCAATGCGCCCTTGATGGGGTTAGAAAACGCCAAAAACCAAACTGAAGCAATTCGTACTTTGGCCACCTATACCGAGCAGTTTCGTGAAGCCATGTCGCAAATGGCGATAGAATATAATGCCAATATTATTACTGGCTCTATGCCGTTGTTAGAGGGTGATAAGCTCTATAATGTCAGTTATTTATGCCACCGTTCTGGCAAAGTAGACGAACAGCGCAAAGTGCATATTACCCCTCATGAAGACTACGATTGGGTGATTAAGGGCGGCGACAAAATCGAGGTGTTTGAAACCGATGCTGGACGCGTCGGCATTCAAATTTGCTACGATGTTGAGTTTCCTGAGCTGTCGCGGATCATGGCTGAACAAGGGCTTGATATTTTATTTGTACCGTTTTGGACTGACACCAAAAATAGCTATTTGCGGGTGCGCCATTGCGCTCAAGCACGCGCCATTGAGAATGAGTGTTATGTTGTTATTGCTGGTAGTGTCGGGAACTTGCCCCAAGTGGAAAGCCTCGATGTTCAGTATGCCCAGTCTGCCGTGCTAACACCTTCCGATTTTGCCTTCCCCCACGATGCGGCCCTCAATGAGGCCACGCCGAACACAGAAATGCTGCTGTTTAGTGATCTGGATTTAGATAAACTCAAAATCTTGCATAGTGAAGGGACGGTGCGTAACTTACGTGACCGACGTAAAGATCTTTATGATGTGGAGCTAAAACAGAAGTAGTTATGGCGTGGATTTATTTAATCGTAGCAGGGCTATTTGAGATTGGTTGGCCTGTGGGCTTAAAAATGGCGCAACAGGCCGATACTCGTTGGCAAGGCATTGCCATCGCCATTGGCTTTATGGCAATGAGTGGCTGGATGTTGTGGTTAGCGCAAAAGCAAATTCCCTTGGGTACTTCTTATGCGGTATGGACGGGAATAGGCGCCGCTGGGACATTCTTAGTCGGAGTATTCTTTTACGGCGATCCCAGCTCATTTATGCGCTATTTAGGCGTGTTACTGATCATCAGTGGCGTCGTGGTGCTTAAGTTAGCATAACCAAAGCCGCGGCAATGGCGATGAGGATTAAGCCCAATGAATCTCTCACCTTGACCGCGGTTTTTAGCCAGAAAAGATAATAGTTTCAACAAATAGTCAGCATATAGAGCGACTATTTTTCGCGCCAAAATGGGCTGCGACAAAGTGTCGCATTCCCCAGCAAACACAACTGAGCTATGCTGTCACCGATGCTACAGTATTGGCCATAAGTGGCTGCGGTTGCTTATGGCTTTTCTTTTTGCTCTACTGAGTTATAGCAAGGCTTTCTGGTAAGGAGCATCTTATGAGTGTATTAATTATCTGTGCCGTGTTGGCGGTATTATTACCCTATTTTGCCAAAGTCCCCGTTGCCTTAGAGATGAATAAACTCGGTGGCTACGACAATAAACACCCGCGTCAGCAGCAACAGGAGTTACAAGGTCTTGGTGCGCGCGCCTACGCAGCCCATCAAAACTGCTTTGAAGCCCTTGCAGTGTTTGCCGTGGCATTGGCGGTTGCGTTTGGCACGCAAACATTTACCCCCTTAGTGGAGTGGCTAGCGATTAGCCATATTATTGCCAGAGTGGTTTACTGCGTACTGTACTGGACGAATATTGACGTGTTGCGTTCAATTGTTTGGGTGATTGGGCTCGGCTGTGCTGTTGCCATTATTGTGGTGTCTGGCCTTTAGCCGTGATATCGGCGAAGTAGTCGTGCGGCAGTTCGCGCATTTCTCCTGGCGCTATCGCGAGCGGTTCTAACTTTAACCCGGCTATGCGGATGCGTTTTAAGTCAATGACATGATGACCGCAGTAATGGGCCATGCGGCGTATTTGGCGGTTTAGCCCTTGTTGTAACACGATGGCAAAACTGGTGGCTGTGAGCTGGGTCACTTGGCAAGGTTGGGTGAGTTGGCCCTTTACCGGTACTCCTGCGGCCATTTGCTGGCAAAACGCCTCATTAATCGGCTTATCAACCACAACAACATACTCTTTTTCTTGGTGTTTATCGGGGTGAATAAGTTGCTGACATAATGCGCCATCATTGCTTAGTAGTAGTAAACCATGACTGTCTTTATCTAGGCGTCCAATAGGGTATACCCGGACATCGCTGGGTAAATGATGGTAGATACTGTGGCGGTCATCGGGCTTAACCTTACAATCGACGCCAACCGGTTTGTAATAGGCAAACAGTCTTCGCGGTGGTGGTTCGCTGACCTCTTTGTGGTCAACTAAAATGATGTCGCTAGGGCAAACGTGATCAATGTGGTTGGCATGTTGGCCATTAACCCTGACTCTGCCTGCATCAATAAGCCGAGAAGCCTGCTTGCGGGAGCACACACCACAGTGGCTTAAATATTTTGCCAAACGCATTGGATAAGACATAACAGCTAATGATCAAGACAGCGACGTTGCACGTATTATACTGCAAACAACCCAGTGGAGCTATGACAGCCCTATGCCAATCCCTTTTTCTAAGCTAAAGCAACACCAGCCGTTGCAAAAAGTCGTGGTGCACTCCATTGAGCAAGCTCTGTATCAAGTGAGTGTGGTTATCAATAATGTTGAATATTATGTCACTGAAGCGAACGGTGAATTCTTAAAAGCACATAACCCATTGCAAATCCAAAAGCGCTTAAGTGACATCGCTTACGCTGAAATGGTGATCCGCCATGCCAGTGCCTACGATGAAATGATAGGGCACCCTGAGGATAAAGCAGACAATACCCTCGAGGTGCCATTTGGCCGCAATGAGCTTTTCTAGCTAGCCTGTTGTTTGATAATGGCCGCAATGGCTTGACTAAAATCGCGTTGATGGTGAATTCCCAATGCCGCTAAGCGGGTATCTGCCAAGGCGCAGTTATGTGGTCGAGTGGCATCATCACTGGGGGTGGTGTTGGCCGTGATAGTGGTGGTTGGCAGTCCTTGTACTTGAGCCATAATGCACGCCATCTCATACTTGGTGAGAGCTTGCTTGGCAGAAATATGATAAATGCCGCTACAGTCGTGCTGAGTAAATAAATCTCGTAGCGTCAAGGCGATGTCTTCAACATGGGTTGGGTAGCGTATTGCCCAGTGGTCCTGAACACAATGCTCCCCGAGCAGTTGCTCTGCAATCACGGTTACTGCAGACTCGCCAAGGTACTCCACGTCACCATAGAGCACGGGCACACGAATAATAGTGTGCTGCTCACTATCCGCTAGGATAGCTTGTTCGGCTGCATATTTTGTTTCGCCGTAAAAATTTACTGGCTCTGGCTTGGCCTGCTCGCTATAAGGTGGGTGAGTGCCAGCGAACACGTAGTCGGTGCTAATAAAGCAAAAGCGAATGCCCCGCTCTCGACAAGCTTCAGCTAGAAACTTGGTAGCGGCGACATTGAGCTGCTTGGTGGCCTCTGGGTGTTGCTGGCACTGATCTGGGCGGCGCTCTGCGGCAGCATGAACCAAGATATCTGGCTGATGGTCATCGAGAAAGGCTAACACGGCTTGCTTATCTGCTAAGTCTAATTTGTACAGTGGTGCGGTCGCACGGCTAAAAGCACAGCCGATAACATTAAAAGAGGCACTAAATACCTGCATAAGAGAGCGACCGAGCAGCCCAGAGGCGCCAGTAATCATAATTGAACGCATGATAATGTATTCCTTATAGTGAATTACTTACAGCTTACCAGAAGGAATCTTTTTGCTACAAATACGGTGTTATTTGAGCTGGCTTAGTAGCAAGCGTGGCAAAGGAAATAACGGTAATGAAAAAAACACTAATAATAAGCGCATTCTTAGCTAGCACATCGGTGCATGCTGTTCAGGTTATATGGCACCTTAGCGGTGAGTAATGAGCAATGAGTAATGAGCAATGAGTAATGAGTAATGAGTAATGAGTAATGAGTAATGAGCAATGGGTAGGCACTTTGAATCTTATGAGGGCAAACTCGTTGCCGCAGAGCTGGAAAAACTGTAGGAGTGCTGCGCACTCCTACTTAGAGGTGATTAAGCCGTTTTTTCAGTAAGCGGCTTTTCAGCTTGGCCTTCCCACACTTTTGCCTTAAAGCTAATTAAGACTAAGAAGATACCGATACCGATAGAGAATAACGCGATTTGTAGGTACAGGTTAGGTAGGTCTTCCACACGATTTGGATCAAACTCACCTGCCAACAGACCAGAAAGTAAGTTACCAATCGAGTAGGTCAATACGAATACACCCATCATTTGTCCGGCAAAACGTTTTGGCGACAACTTACTCACCGCACTCAGTGCTACAGGGCTCAAGCAAAGCTCACCCACCGTGTGTAAGAAGTAGGTCGTAATTAACCACATAGGCGCAACTTTCAAGCCTTGTGCAGCATACTGTGAGGCAAAGAACATCACGATAAAACCACTCGCCATAATGATCAAACCAATTGCGCACTTAACGCTATAAGTTGGTGTGATCATGCGCTTGGCTAAGTTAACCCATAGTGCGGCAAAGAAAGGCGACAGAATAATGATGAAAAAAGCATTGGTTGACTGGAACCAAGCAGTAGGAATGGTAAAGCTGCCGATCAGTCTGTCGGTGTAATCACGTGCGAACAAGTTCAATGATGAACCGGCTTGTTCAAACCCTGACCAAAAACAGGTTGAAGCCACACAGACCAAAAACAACGCCCACATGCGCTTTTTCTCACCTTCGTCAAGGTTACCAGCAAAGTAGATATAGCCATAATAAAGGAAGAAGGTAATAGCAAAAGCCACAGCCACATATTTTGCTAACACCACTGGGTTAATCACCAGTACGCCAAGGTAAGCCGAAACCGTGATGGCGCCTGTTACAGCAACGACCGCGGCAATGACTCCCCAAGCCTGGGTATTTTTACGACCCACTAGAGGGTTGCTTGGCTTATCACCAACGTTGGTGATGTGTCTTTCGGTCATGCGGTAATTTACCAGGCCAATTGCCATACCGACAGCCGCAGCACCAAAGGCCCAGTGCCAACCGACGTTTTCCATAAAGTAGCCACATACCATGTAGCCGATAACTGAACCGAGGTTAATACCCATGTAGTAAATGGCATAGCCACTGTCACGGCGATTATCTTCGTCTTGATATAATTGCCCGACCATGGCGCTGATGTTGGGTTTGAGTAGTCCCGTACCGGTGGCGACTAAAATGAGGCCAATGAAGAAAGAGGCCTCAGTGGGGATGGCTAACACTATGTGGCCACACATAATGATAATACCGCCATACCATACGGCGCGTTGACCACCGAGTAATCTATCTGCAATCCAACCACCTGGGAGGCCTAAAAAGTATACTGAACCGGTATATAAGCCATAAATGGCGGCTGCAGAGGCAACTGTAAAGCCAAGCCCTTGCTCTTGTAAGCTGGCGGTCATAAAAAGTACTAACATGGCGCGCATGCCGTAGTAGCTCATGCGCTCCCACATTTCAGTGAGGAACAGAGTTTGCAGGCCTTTTGGATGGCCAAAAAAGCCGGTATCACTCTTGGTGTCCTGAGATGACATAATTCACTTCCGTTCTTATGGTTGTTTGGAGGCCATTATTAGTACGTGATTAGCGCTGTGAATGCAACCTCATGGGCTAAATCGTCACAACAGGATTTCCAGAGAATGTATATTATCTATTTCAAGGTGAGCAAGGCCCTTATACTGGTACGAAGTAAACTGATTGCGTAACCAAACACTGTTACAGCCGGCTCGGTGTGCTCCCTGAACGTCGGTGTCTAAGCTATCTCCAACGTGCAATAAGGTGCTTGGTGACAGGTTAAAATGGTTACACGCCCGCTGATATAGCTCCGGATGAGGTTTGGCGCGACCATCAATGCCAGCTCTTAATACCAAGTCAAAGCTGTCTTTGAGGTTAAACTTTTCCACTTCAACATTGCCATTGGTGATGGCAATAATGGGGTATTTATTGCGTAATTGCGCCAGTAAATTAATCACAGTATCTGAGACAGTGATATTGCTTCGGGCATCAGCAAATGCTTGGTAGGCGGATTGAGCCGCTTGTTGCTGCTCGGTTTCAGAATAGCCTAGCTTAGCAAAGCCATACTGCAGTGCCGCTTGGCGCCACAGGGTAACGTCTTCCGCTAAGCGAGGTTGTTGCTGTAGTGCCTGCTTGCGGCAATGGTGCCAAAAATCAGGGCCTTGTTGCTGCCACGCGGCTATTTTATTGAGGTGAGTATCCATTGCTTGCACCGCAGCCCTAATAATGGGGCGGTTATCGTAGAGGGTGTCGTCTAAGTCAAAACTAATGGCTGAAATCGCTGGGATGGCTTTATTAAAACGCATAACGGTTAGTCTTTTTGTTTTTTGGCTCGAGGGTGGGCATTATCGTACACCTTAGCAAGGTGCTGAAAGTCGACATGAGTATACACTTGAGTCGCCGACAAGCTGGTGTGGCCAAGCATTTCTTGTACTGCCCTGAGATCGCCACTGGACTCCAGCATATGGCTGGCAAAAGAGTGGCGCAACTTATGCGGGTGAATGGGGGTGCTTACGCCTTGCTTTAAGCCCCATTCTTTCATGCGCTCTCTGACATGTCTGGCGCTAATGCGCCGTTTTAATTTGCTGACGAAAAGCGCCGGCTCTTCAGCATTGGCAAACTGTTCGCGTAACTTGAGCCAAGCCGCTAGGGCCGTTAAGGCTTTGCCTCCCACGGGCACTACTCGCTCTTTGTTGCCCTTACCAAGGACGCGGATCTCGCCTTCTCGGACATCATAAATATTGGCATTAACCAGTTCACTTAAACGCAAGCCGCTGGAGTACATTAGTTCCATCATGGCTTTGTCGCGAATAGCTAAAGGGTCGTCAGCAGGGATCTCCAGCAGTTGCGCCATTTGGTCAACATCGAGGTTTTTTGGCAGCGGACGTTGAAACTTAGGGCCTTTTATCTGCTCTGCTGGGTTGCTGACGGTGTGTTGTGAGGCCGATTTTAGCTTTAAAAATTTATAAAAGCTGCGCACACAGCTGAGTTTTAAGTTAATGGTGCGGGGGCTGTAATTTTTCCCTCTTAGCCACATACTGTAACGGCGAATTTGCTCACTGCTCACCGCTAGCCAAGACGAAGCCTGCTGACTGAAAAATTCCGCCGCTTGAATGAGCTGCGTCTGGTATTGTGTGATGGTATGTTGAGAGTAACCCCGTTCATGGCGCAAATAGGCCATAAACTCAGTTATTGCTGATGTCCAAGATGCATCAACCGTTGCGGTGGTCATGCTAGCTCTGCAAGTTTTAAAGTCAGGGTTTGAATAAAGGCATCGATGAGCATGTTGTCGTGCTGTGGTGAAAAATGCTCAGCGCTGTTACTGGCAAATGCCAGAATATACTCGCCTTTGGTTGCTGCATTGACGCGATATAAGGCCACAGAGCCCACTTCAGCATCACTAAAAAGCAAGCCTGCTAATGCTGGGCTTAAGCGGCCTAAATAGTGATCATGGTGTGCCAATTTCGCTTTGATTAAGTCGTCGAGCTCATCACTAACGGGCAGCAGCTGACATGCTTGAATATCAGGGTGAGTGGCAAAGCGCTCTGCTAAAGTGTGATTGATATCACTCAATGCTTGGCACTGCATAATCGCCAGCTGACATTGACTCAATTGTTTAAACACCAGCTCGTTGGACTTTGCGTATTGCACCATGTCCTGCACTTGTTGCTTTAAATTATCGAGCTCGTCTCTGAGCATGCGCTGCTGATGCAAGGCTAAATTCGGTAAGCCCTGCTGTTGTTGCTGCAACTGCAAATCAACCAACAAGTAGGGGTGGCGTAATAAAAAGTCTGGATGATGGCGCAAGTAATCAACCACTTGCTGCTCTTGCAAAGGGGGTTGCTGTTTCGTCATATTGCTATTTGCCCATCAAAAACATGCTCTGCGGGTCCGGTCATTTTAACGACCTGCCCATGCCCTGACCAACGTACTTGCAAGCTACCTCCCGGAAGGTCAACACGCACGGTTTCGTCGAGTTTGCCTTGTTCAATTCCAGCAACCACCGCGGCACAAGCACCGCTGCCACAGGCTAAGGTTTCTCCGGCACCACGCTCCCATACTCGCAATTTAATGTATTCACGAGAGACAATTTCCATAAAGCCAATGTTGGCTTGTTGCGGAAAACGCTCATGATGTTCAAGTAGTGGGCCTAAGGTGGTGATGTCGGCCGTCTCGAGGCTGTCTACCATCACCACGCCATGGGGATTGCCCATAGAGACGGCACTGCAAAAGACGGTATGCTCCTGCGCTCTTATAATATAGGTACTTTCTTGTTTGTTGGCACGAAACGGGATGGCACTCGGGGTAAAATTGGGCTTGCCCATGTTGACCGTTACTTGGCCATCTTTTTCCGTGTAAAGGGTGATATTTCCGCCTTTGGTCGAGACCGTAACCTTGTGCTTATTGGTCAAGCCTTTCATTCTAACGAAACGAGCAAAACACCGTGCGCCATTGCCGCATTGTTCCACTTCGTTACCATCGGCATTAAAAATGCGGTAATGAAAGTCTAAATCTGGAGAATAAGGAGCCTCAACCATTAACAGTTGATCAAAGCCGATACCAAAATGACGATTGGCAAGCTTTTTTATTTGATCTCGTGACAAAAACACATTCTGGGTGACATTGTCGATCACCATAAAATCGTTGCCTAGACCATGCATTTTTGAAAAGTTTATAAACATAAAGTGGAATCTTCTGGGGCTATTAACCCTGAGCCTCGCTTAACTATTACTTTGCCATGGATGAGGTGATTAGGAAAGCTGAGTACAGCATTGCTATTGACTCATCCACACTACGGACTTAAGACTGCGGCGGTAATTGCTCATATTGCCACAGTGATTCGAGTGGTTCACGCTGACGTATTACATAGTGTTGCTCGCCATCCACCATGATTTCAGCACAACGGGGCCGCGAATTATAGTTAGAGCTCATGGTAAAGCCATAGGCACCGGCACTGCGCTGAGCGAGCAAATCACCAGGGGCAATTTTCAGCATTCTATCTTTACCGAGAAAGTCTCCAGTTTCGCAGACCGGGCCGACCACGTCATAGTTAGCCGCGGCGACATCATCTCGCGGTGTTACGGCAATGATATTTTGCCAGGCCTGGTATAATGAAGGTCGTAGCATGTCATTCATGCCAGCATCCACTATGGCAAAGTGTTTATGTTCGGTGGGTTTTATAAACTCAACCTTGGTGACTAAAATGCCGGCGTTGGCTGCAATGGCGCGGCCAGGCTCAAAAATCAGTTGTAGCTTAGGAAAGCGCGCTAACTTTGCTTTAATTTCAGCGGCGTAGGCGCTAGGGTGGGGTGGCTTTTCACTGTCATAGGGAACCCCTAAACCACCACCAATATCTAGGTGTTTAAGGGTAATGCCAGCCTTTTCGAGCTCATCAATGAGTGCCAACACCTTATCTAAAGCAGCTAAAAATGGAGTTACTTCAACCAATTGTGAGCCGATGTGGAAATCGATCCCAACCACTTCTAACCCAGGGAGAGCGTAGGCCAGCTGATAGACATCCAACGCCGCTTTAATATCAATGCCAAACTTATTTTCTTTTAAGCCCGTGGAAATATAAGGGTGGGTTTTGGCGTCAATATCTGGGTTTACCCGTACCGAAATAGGCGCTGTGGTTGCCATGCTTGTGGCAACTTCGCTGATGCGATGCAGCTCCGCAACTGACTCAACATTGAAGCACTTAATACCTTGCTCTAGCGCGTATGCGATCTCGTCGGCGGTTTTTGCAACCCCAGAAAAGACCACTTTGTTGGCATCGCCACCGGCTTGTAATACTCGCGCCAACTCACCTTTTGATACGATATCAAAGCCGGAACCTAGCTTTGCTAAGGTATGCAGCACGGCAATATTGGAATTGGCTTTAACGGCGTAGCACACTAAGTGAGGGTGACCTTTGGCGGCGTCAGTAAAGGCATGATAGTGTCGCTCAAAGGTTTTTTTGGAGTAGACATAACAAGGTGTACCATATTGCTGGGCAATGTCACGAACCGCGACTTGCTCGGCAAATAGCTCACCCTCTTGGTAGTTAAAGTAGTCCATCTTCGCCCTCCGATTGTTTAGCCGTGGCTTCACGCTTGGGCTTGGTACTCGACTGCGGCTGATTTTTTTGCTGCTGCGCTTCGGGTAGGTAGAGCGGACCGCTTTGACCACAGCCAGATAATCCGATTAAAGTAACAAAAACAAGTGCAAATACGCTAAAGTTGTAAGGTGTCGCTTTCATTAGATAATTCATGTTAGTGCCTTTATAATCGCAGAGTAACAGAATTGATAAAAAAAGCAGCTTTTCGCTGGCGAAATTTCACCTTCATGGTATTGCATTCGTATTGTGATGCAATACAGTGAAAAGCCTTCTCGCAAAGGGTAAGAGGAAACCATCATGACAGACAGTGAATACCATGCGTTAGCCGATGCGCTGATGTTGACAATTGAAGAACAAATTGATGATTGTGGCGCCGATTTAGACTATGAATCTGCAGCGGGCATTCTAGAGATTATTTTCCCTGACAAGAGCAAGATTGTTATCAACAAGCAAGCACCATTACATCAAGTATGGGTTGCCACTAAGTTTAACGGTCACCACTTTGAACTCCGTGGTGAGCAGTGGATCGACAATCGCTCAGGTGCAGAGTTTTGGCAGTTTATGAGCGATGCTGCAACGAAACAAGCCAATGTTGCCATAGAGTGGCAGCACGATTAATGCTTGAGTTTGTAGAATACCCAGCAAAGGGGCAACATCAAGCGAGTGTGATCTGGCTGCATGGCCTGGGCGATTCGGGTAATGGCTTTTTGCCAATTGCCCCAGAGTTGCAACTGCCTGACGAGCTTGGAGTAAGCTTTATTTTTCCTCACGCTCCAGAGCAACCGGTCACCATTAATGGCGGCATGGTGATGCGCTCTTGGTATGATATTAAATCGTTTGATCTAGATAAAAGAGCCGACGAGCAAGGTGTGAGAGACTCGGCAGCGCAAGTTGAAGCTCTGGTGCAAGCTGAACTCGACCGCGGTATTGCGCCGCAGCGCATTGTACTGGCAGGGTTCTCACAAGGTGGCGTGATTGCATTACACCTCGCACCTCGACTGCCAGTGAAAGTGGCTGGGGTGATGGCATTATCAACGTATATGTGTGCGCCCGACAAGTTAGCCACTGAGGCTGAGCAGCAAGATCTGAATATTTTTATGGCTCATGGCAGCGCCGATCCCGTGGTGCCCATCGCGGCAGGCCAACAGGCATATCAGGTGTTACAGCAACAAGGCTATCAGGTCAGCTGGCAGGATTATCCAATGGAACACCAAGTGTGCTTGGATGAGATAAAAGCGATCCGCGCTTGGTTAATTGCGACCTTGAGTGAATAATTACCAGTGACAGACACAGGAGCGAAGCAATGTCACAAAAAATTGTCATAAAAACATCGGTAAGCAAAACCCCGCCAGAGACCACCTCGGTTACTTACCAATGGCATTGGAAACGTATTTTTATGGCAACGGCTGTGTTCACTGGTATTGCCAGCGCCGGTGTCTATGGGGTGGTAAACAGTGTTAATGCTGACGAAGCCAATGCCATCGTTGCTAGCAATAATGAGGTTACCGTGACCCCGGCCCCAGCGATGGCTATAAACGATGAAGCCAATACGCCAGATTTAGCTTCACCATCGGGTAATGACAACCAAATGGTTATGGCTGCAACGGCGTCTCTTGACCAAAGTGCCAGCACAGAAAATACTTTGACAGAAACAGAAACAGAAACAGAAACAGAAACAGAAACAGAAACAGAAACAGAAACAGAAACAGAAACAGAAACAGAAGCAGAAACAGAAGCAGCGGGCAATAGATTTGATAATGAAGCGCAAGTAGCCAGTGTTGCGCTCGGTGCTAAAATTGATACTCAGTACATTAGCCGCGCGGTGCTCACTACGGCGGTGAGTCAGCGTGAGCCAGAAAATGTACTTAAAGATATTGTTGCCAGCAATGATTTCAGTGACAAGTTGATGTTTTTTACCGAGGTACGCAACCTTGATGGTCAAAGTATCTCACATTTATGGTTTCACCAAGATCAACTGATGGCAGAAGTTGAGTTGGCCATTAGAGCCAATCGCTATCGCACCTATTCCAGCAAAAATATTATGCCTAGCCAAACCGGAGACTGGCGTGTTGAAGTGGTTACAGGCTCAGGCAAGTTATTGGCACAAAAAGTATTTCGTGTAGTGGATGGCACGCGTTAGGTTTTCACCAGGTAAATGAATTTCAATTTTGCTCCAAAGAGCAAGCATCACTGTCACAGCAGTGAATAAGAAGGCAGAACATGACAGAACAACACAGTGTATTACGTATCGCAACAAGAAAGAGCGCATTGGCTTTATGGCAAGCGGAGTTTGTTAAGGCGGAGCTGGAAAAGCATCATGCCAATCTAACCGTTGAGTTAGTGCCAATGTCCACTAAGGGCGATAAAATCTTAGATACACCTTTGGCCAAGGTCGGAGGCAAAGGGCTCTTTGTTAAGGAACTGGAACAGGCGATGATGGATGGCCGTGCTGATATTGCTGTGCACTCAATGAAAGACGTCCCGGTGGATTTCCCTGAGGGCTTGGAACTGCACACCATATGTCAGCGTGAAGATCCTCGCGATGCGTTTGTTTCTAACCGTTTCAGTAACTTATCTGAGCTACCTGAGGGAGCTGTGGTTGGCACTTCGAGCTTGCGTCGACAATGCCAGATCCGCGCGGCACGACCTGATCTGATCATCAAAGACCTGCGTGGTAACGTCAATACCCGCCTGGCGAAATTGGATGCTGGTGAATACGATGCCATTATTCTGGCTGCGGCTGGATTAATCCGACTGGAAATGGCCGAACGTATTGCCAGCTACATTGAAGCGTCTGAATCATTGCCAGCGAATGGTCAAGGCGCTGTTGGTATCGAGTGCCGCAGTGATGATGCCAAAACCAAAGCCCTTCTTGCCCCCTTAGAGCATTCAGAAACACGTATTAGAGTATTGGCCGAACGTGCCATGAACCGACGTTTAGAAGGGGGTTGCCAAGTCCCTATTGGTGCCTATGCTGAAATACAAGGTGAACAAATCCATTTGCGTGGTTTAGTGGGGGCGGTAGATGGCAGTGAGATCCTTCGTGCAGAACAAACCGCCAGCGTAAATGATGCCGAGCAGCTGGGGGTTGAATTAGCGGAGTCGCTGCTGGCTCAAGGTGCGGATAAAATTCTCGCCGAAGTATATAAGGACGCTTAAATGAACGTTGCGCTAACTCGACCGGTGGGTAAATCAGAGCCTTTATCTGAGCTGCTGACCGCGCAAGGGATTGGATCTGTTATTTGCCCTGTGTTACAGCTGGATGCAGTGAGTGTCTCCGACACCGCCAGTGCCATGGTCGCTGAGGCTGAGTTAGCCATTTTTGTGTCTCCTGATGCCGTCGGTTTTTTTCATAGCCTAGATATTGCTTTGCCTAGCCATTGCCAAGTATTGGCTGTAGGCCAGGGCACAGCCAAAGCACTGCAAGATAAACTAGCGGTTAAAGCCAAATATCCCCAGCAAGCGGATTCTGAAGGGCTGTTAGCACTCCCTGAGCTGGCTCAAGTTGAGGGTAAGCGGGTACTGCTAGTTAAAGGCAAAGGTGGACGAACACTCATTGCCAACACCTTAAAATCTCGTGGTGCCATTCTCGATAATCTTGTGGTTTACCAAAGAACCCCAATCAAAGCCAACTCGGACAGCTGGTTAGACCACTGGCGAAGCCAACAGATTACAGGTATAGTCATTACTAGTAATACGGCAGCTGATGCGATATTTAATGTGCAAGACACAGTCTGCAAAGACTGGTTACAGGGCAATACCTTTTTTGTCGTAAGCCAACGTACCGCAGACTATCTGCAACACACTTATCACATCATCCCGTCGCATATTGTGGTTTGTCCTGGTCCAGATAACCAGGCCATAGCGGCGACAATCGCCGATCACACCAAACAGCAAGGGAGTAAAATGACGCAGTCTGAATCGCAAAAAAACAACGCCAAAAAGGACGCAGAACCGAGTGCAGCAGTAACACCCGCTGCAACTCAGGCGCTAAAACCGGGTATCAGTAAACTGGCGTTATTGGCTTTAGTGGTGGCATTAGGCAGTAGTGCTGGCGTGGGTTATCTCTATTTACAGCAGCAACAGCAGTTACAACAAACGCAAATGGCCAATCAAGCCATTGCAGCTGAAAATAACTTACTACAGAGCCAGCTCAGTGACACCAAATCACAACTGCAGCGTTTGGATAATGCCTTTGCCGGCGTGCAGCAGCACGTCAAAGAGCAGCTAGCGCAACAGCAATTGCAAGTGGATGAGCAGCTTTCACAGACGCTAGCACAGGCAAAACAACAGGTCAGTGGCGCGTTGGCGGCAGAGGTGTTGTACTTGCAAAGACTTGCCGCTTTCAAGGTCGCTGCAGAGCAGGACTATCTTGGCGCCGTGGCCGTGTTAACACGACTGGATGAGATTTTGGCTGCCGAGTCGAACAGCAGTACCGTCAGAAAGGCTATTGCTGCAGACATTGCAAAATTAGAGGCGTTGCCCAAACCACAGACTGAGGCGCTCTACTATCAGCTACACGGGATGCTAGAGCAGGTCGACACCTTAGCAGTAAAAAGCCAGTCATTACCACAGCCACAACGCACTGAAGAGTCGCAACTGTCGCAAAATATGAATGACTGGCAGAGCAACCTTAAGCGCTCTTGGCAACAGTTGGTGGATGACTTTATTACCGTTCGCCGCCACGACGAGGTGGTCATCGACCCATTGCTCGATAAAAATGAAAAGTTGCTTATTCGTGCCCAGTTGCGAGCTTATCTAACCCAAGCGCAAACCGCGGTGGTAGAACAGCAAGCCAGTATTTTCTTTGCCGCGCTGAGTGGGGCCAAACAAACTATCATTCGCTATTTTGACAGTGACGATGCCAATACGGTTGCCATGTTGCAAACCTTGAAAGAACTGAGCCGTAGCGAAATTCAAAGCCGCACTGACATTACCTTGAGCACGCCGAAGGCGTTACAGGGGTGGTTACAATGATAGCGAACGTGGTGACCTTTCTACTGATCCTAGTGGCACTGGCAGCAGGGCACTTACTAATTGATGAGAAAGGCTATGTGCTAATAGCGTTTGATAACACGACTATTGAAGGCACCATAGTGTCTTTCAGTATCTTAGCGCTACTGGCTGTTTTTGGCTTGTTGCTGCTGGTAAAAGTGCTGCGCTTTGGCTGGCATAGTGTCATGAAAACTCAAGGGCATTTTTCTCGTAAGCGCCGTCTAAAAGCCGAGCAAGCGTGGCAAGAAAGCCTTTGGTTGCTGATTAATGACGACATTGAACAGGCTGCAAACCTACTTAAAAGCGTGCCTCAACCTGCAGAGCGACAAGACTTCGTTCAGGCTATTGCGGCGCGTGCGGCACTGCAATCAGGCGATGTGGTGAGAGCTAATACCGAGCTTGAAGCCATAAGTGATCAGCATCAAGGCCAGCTCGCGAGCTTATGGCTTGCGGCCAATAACAACGAACAAGCCTTAGCCCTTTTACAGCAAAAAGTCACAGTGAAAAAGCCAAGCACTGCTGCTATTTCAAGCTATATCAAGGCTTGCATTGCAGCCCAGCAGGGGCAAGAAGCAATCAGTACCATCGCTCAGTGGCATAAAAAGCTGCGCTGGGAAAGTCAGCAATGGCAAAGTATGTTTGAGCAAATCTTTAGCCAAGCGCCAGAGCAAGCGGATGAACTGTTCGCTATGTTACCAAAAGCATTACAGGCGAAAGCCAGTACCGCCCTATATCAGGTGAAATTACAGCAAGGTGACATCGCGCAGTTGACGGGAACCTTGAAAAAGCTGTTAAAACAAGGGCAATACCATCAATTAAGCAGCTTATTAAGCCACACCACAGCCGCAGACCTTAGCTTGAAAACGGCCATTCAACAGCAGCTTAAGAAGACCCCGGAGGATCAAGAGTTACTGTTTGCTTTGGCGTGCTTGTGTAATGCCGAGGGCGATCACGAGTTGGCGGCGAAGATCTTTGATAGCCTCAGCGCGCAGCCATGGCAACCGCGCTGGAGTCAACAGGGGCAACTGGCTTATCAGCAAACACAGCAGTTTGAAAAAGCTTATTTAATCGCAAAGTCAGCATGACTGTTATCCTTCAGCACTGGTTAGGCTCAAACTAGCCAGTGCTGCCTCACTTGTGGTATTGACGACAAAAGTTCCCGACGCTGATTAAGCGAACCGATATGAACTATAATTGCAGCTAGACATATGTCCTTGATCTTCTCTTTAGGGGGCGTATGATCCTAAAAATTTTAACTGCAAATCGGGTACGCTATGATCAACAACACACTTCCATTATTAGATTTACATCGTCACTTAGATGGTAACGTTCGTGCGTCAACGATTCTTGAGTTGGGTCGACAGTTTAATATGGCGCTTCCTGCGAGCGACATTGAAGGGCTACGTCCACATGTTCAAGTGATTGATAATGCGCCTAACCTGATGGCATTTTTAGAAAAGCTTGATTGGGGCGTTAAGGTACTGGGGGATTACGATGCTTGTCGTCGAATTGCAGTTGAAAATGTCGCAGATGCCGTAGCGCAAGGCATTGACTACACCGAATTAAGGTTTAGCCCATATTACATGGCACAAAGCCATAACCTTCATCCTGAAGGCGTTGTTGAGGCCTTAGTGGATGGCGTGAAAAGCGCCGTTGCCGAGCAAGACATTCAGGTCAATCTGATTGGTATTCTATCGCGCACTTATGGGGTGGATAAGTGTCAGTATGAGCTTGATGCGCTGCTAGCCCATCGTAACGATCTAGTGGCCGTGGACTTAGCCGGTGATGAATTTAACTTCCCTGGCGAACTGTTTGTTGAGCACTTTAAACAAGTTCGTGATGCTTACCTTGGCGTCACCGTGCACGCCGGTGAAGCTCGGGATGCTCAAAGTGTCTGGCAAGCGATCCAAGAGTTAGGTGCAACGCGCATTGGCCACGGCGTCAAAGCCATTGAGGATCCTCAGTTAATGGACTACTTGCGTGATAACCGCATTGGTATCGAGTCGTGCTTAACGAGCAATATCCTTACCAGTACGGTTGCCGAGCTCCACAATCACCCGCTTAAGCAGTTTTTACAGCATGGTGTATTAGCTACTATCAACACCGATGATCCTGCTGTACAGGGAATTGAACTGGATAATGAGTATAACCATGCCGCCGCCGTGGCAGGGCTAGACAATAATCTCATCCAACAGGCACAAGCTAACGCCGTTGAGATAGCTTTTCTTAGCGATACAGAAAAAGCCGCACTGTTGGCAAAAAAGCAGTAGCGAGTGCTCGCCTTAGGCATTAGCAATGCAGTTGTGCTGGGTTATCCGGCACAACTTAAGTAGCTTTTGGTTAATGCCGCAACCACTTGTGAACGCGTCACTATTCCCACCACTTTTTGCTCTGCTACTACTGGGTACACTTTAGGGCTATTCGACTGCATTTGCGTGGCCAAATCCACTACGGTGGTTTGCGGAGACACCTGCAGTGCTGGGCTCGCCAGCAACTCACCCAAATGGTTTTTACCATCGCAAAAATAGCTCGAGTCGAGTAGTGGTTTCAGTAATTGCTGCTCAGAAATAAAACCCACTAGCCGTCGCGCCTCATCCACCACTGGGGCACCAATTAAGTGATGCTTTTGCAGTTGCTGAATGGCGTCAGTGAGCTCTGTTTCTGGTGTCAAGATAGGGTAGTCTGGCGACATAATGTCGCGAATAAAGAGTTGGCTCATTGCGTGTACTCCTAATGTAGTCGCGTTTAGCTAATCAGCTAACGCCTTGGTTATGAATTATCTAGCACCAGCGTATAAGGAATACTTTTATCGGTAAAATGACTTGTTTTGATTGGTGTGTTCGGTTTTTTGGAAGGGTGTGTGACACACCCTTGCGCTCAGTGTGGTTGTGATGCCGCCAGTCACATGGCCTTATTTGATAAAAGCAAAGGCGTCTGCAAACATGTATTCACGCTCGGCTCCGTGATTGATAAAGTCATCGCGAACAATGCCAATCATATCAAAGCGCCCAGCCATATAGATGCTATAAGGCTCTAGAGAAACAATGTCTTTCATCACTGCTTGATGAACAAAGCCACTGTGACCTTGCCATGAGTTACTTGGGTGCTCAACCACAGGGATAAATTCAAAGTGTTTGTTAGCAGCAGCCCATGCTTCCATTTCAGCTTTTGCGTAGAGGGCTGACTCTTCTTTTACACCCCAATAAAACAACACTGGCTGATCGTAGTTAATTTCAGCGAGGTAATCGGCCATTGATTTAACGTAAGAGAAGCCGGTACCGCCAGCCAGTAAAACCAGAGGACGAGCCTGCTCAGGGCGCAACTGGGAAACCCCCAGGCCTACTTCAACAGCGACCGACTGCTTTTGGTCATAGGCGGCACGAAGGTGATCCAGTGACTGCATGGCATAGGAGTCGGCACCTGAGGCACCAATGTGCAGCTCGAGGTAGTCGCTTTTCGATGGACTGTTGGCGATTGAAAACGCACGCTTATCTTTTTCGCCGAGTACCAGTTGCAGATAATGCCCTGCAGCAAACGTTACTGGTTCTGCCGGCTTTAATATGACTTTATGAACGAACTCTGTGAGAGGCGTGATTGATTCTACCTCTGCTTTTAATACTTGCATGTCTTACCTTTATTAAGCACTTGGCCAAAGAGTGGGCACTCTAACATAGCTATAGCAACAATGTTAGTTATCATGGTGTGCCTCTGCTTGACCTTATTATTCCATTTTTAATTACAGGTGCCTGCATCATGCCTTTATTTTGGCATGATCCCCAGGCTATCCCAAATTTCGTCTACACGCTGTTTAACGTCTTTAGCCATCACAATCGGTTCACCCCACTCACGGTCGGTTTCACCAGGCCATTTATTGGTGGCATCCATTCCCATCTTCGAGCCTAGGCCAGATACTGGCGAGGCGAAATCGAGATAATCGATGGGGGTATTTTCCACCAAGGTGGTATCGCGAGCTGGATCCATGCGGGTGGTGATGGCCCAGATCACATCATTCCAATCACGGGCATTGACATCGTCATCGCAGACGATGACAAACTTGGTGTACATAAATTGCCGCAAGAACGACCACACTCCCATCATCACGCGCTTAGCATGACCAGGATATTGTTTTTTCATGGTCACTACCGCCATCCGGTATGAGCAGCCTTCAGGAGGCAGATAAAAATCGACAATTTCCGGGAACTGCTTTTGCAGTATAGGCACAAAGACTTCATTGAGCGCAACACCTAAAATGGCTGGCTCATCGGGCGGTCTGCCAGTGTAGGTGCTGTGATAGATGGGTTGTTCACGATGGGTTATATGGGTCACCGTCATCACAGGGAAGTCATCGACTTCGTTGTAGTACCCAGTGTGGTCGCCATAAGGCCCTTCAGGTGCGACTTCGCCGGGTTGAATATACCCTTCTAGCACGATTTCAGCGCTGGCAGGAACTTGTAAGTCGTTGGAGACGGACTTAACGACATGAGTTTTACTGCCGCGGAGCAAGCCGGCAAAGGCATATTCACTTAAGGTGTCGGGAACTGGCGTCACGGCTCCGAGGATGGTTGCTGGGTCGGCGCCTAACGCCACAGAAACCGGGTAAGGCTTATCTGGGTTTTCTTTACACCACTCTTGAAAGTCTAAAGCGCCACCTCGGTGTGACAACCAGCGCATAATGATCTTATTTTTGCCCAATAGCTGTTGGCGATAAATGCCTAAGTTTTGACGTTTTTTATAGGGACCTTTGGTCACGGTCAGTCCCCAAGTGATGAGCGGTGCCGCATCACCGGGCCAGCAGTGTTGAATGGGTAACTTGGTGAGGTCCACTTGGTCGCCGCTGAGTACCACTTCTTGGCAAGGGGCCTTTTTGACTTCTTTTGCTGGCATATTCAGCACTTGCTTAAATACTGGCAATTGGCCAAGCGCTTCTTTGAGTCCCTTAGGTGGCTCCGGCTCTTTTAAAAACGCCAGTAATTTCCCCACTTCTCTAAGTTCGCTGACGTCATTTTGCCCCATACCCATTGCCACTCGTTTCGGGGTGCCAAATAAGTTGGCAAGCACTGGGATGTCATATCCCTCTGGGTTTTCAAACAGGATAGCTGGGCCGCCGGCTCTAAGGGCTCTATCGGCAATTTCGGTCATTTCTAATTTTGTTGAAATGGCTTGTTTTACGCGAACAAGTTCACCTTGCTTTTCTAATTGCGTAATAAAATCTCGCAGGTCTTTGTATTTCATTGGCGCTTCTGACATTGGGTTTGGGTTAGTATATCAAGACGATATATTTTTCCTAGGTATACGTCGGCAAGCCAGAATGCGATTAAGGCAAGTTAGTAACATTAGGCTACACTTTGCTGTGCGATGAACTTGTCACCGCACTCGGTGGCGTGTATAAGTTGTTATAAAAAAGTGAGCGCAGAGTGTTGTTTTGATATGAGACAAGCTTGAAACGGCTAATGGTTTAGTATCTAAATCCATTAAGTTATAGTCGCCACGCTTTACGATTCACTGTCCTTGGGGGGCTGCATTGAAGTTGATGTATAAACTGGTGTCGGCGTTATTGTCATTGTGCAGCGCTATGGTAACTGCTACAGAGCTTCCTAATTACGTGTTTTCGGATCACAGCGCAGTGATGCTCGTAATTGACCCAAATACGGGAAAAATTATAGATGCAAATGCCGCCGCTGCAGAGTTTTATGGCTACAGTGAGTCTCAGCTGGAAACCATGGCCATCCAAGACATTAATACCTTCACTGCCGAACAAGTGGCTAATGAGCGCCAAGCTGCCCTGAATGAAGGAAGAAGCTACTTTATCTTTCAACATCGTCTCGCCAGTGGTGACCTCAAAACGGTGAATGTTCACTCCTCTCCATTTGAAGATAAAAACGGTCAAGCTCGGCTGTTGTCCGTAGTGCAAGATTTAAGTAAGCAACGAGCGCTGCAGCAAGAGCTTTGGCATTATCAAGCGAACCTAGAACAGCAGGTGATGGTGCAAACCGAAGAGATCAAACAAGCCAATATGGTCAAGGTGATCTTACTTATTACCGTGATCGTGGTCTTGGTGGTATCTCTGGTCATCTTAGTCTTTACATTACTGCGCCTGAAACGCTCTAACCAGCGCGCCCAAGCACAAGGGGCCAAACTTGAGGCCATTTTCCACAGTATCAATGTTTATTTGGTGTTTACCGATGAAAGCCATTGCATCAACAGTGTTAACCAAGCGGCGATTAACGACTTTGGCGACATTAGCGAGTTAAAGTCACAGTCTATCTATGCTTTATTTGACGTGCTGGATGCCGAGCAGCTGCTCGAAGCCGGCGAAGTTGAATGCCAGTTGCATCAGCGCTTTGGTCATCGTGATGTTCGAGTCTCTTGTACCCCAGTTGTCAGCGACAGTGAGCAACAGCTAGGGTTTATTTACGTTATTCAAGATATAACTGATGAGCTAGAAGTCGAGCGTGAGCAGCGTTTGGCCAGCACTGTGTTTGCAACGACCACCGAAGGGGTGTTGGTTGCCGACAAACACAATTATATCCAAATGGTGAACCGAGCCTTTAGTGAAATCACCGGGTATGGCGCTCATGAAGTGATTGGCAAAACGCCGTCGATACTAAACTCCGGCCGTCATGATAGCGCTTTTTTCCAGCAAATGTACGAGGACCTTTATAACCAAGGTCACTGGGAAGGTGAAATTTGGAATCAGCGTAAAAATGGCGAGGTGTATCCGAGTTGGTTGCAGGTGTCTGCGGTGTTTAATGAAAGCCGCGAAATCGATATGTACGTTGCACTATTTAGTGATATCACCTCACGCAAGCGTAATGAGCAACTGATGTGGCAGCAGGCCAATTTCGATAGTCTCACTGGGCTGGCAAATCGCCATCATTACCACATCAAGTTTGATATGGCACTGAAGCGCGCTGCGCAGCTCGAAGAGCGCATTGCGGTGTGCTTTATTGATCTTGACCGTTTTAAAGCCGTTAACGATACCCTTGGACATCATATTGGTGATTTGCTGTTAAAAGAGGCGGCTAGCCGTATTCAAGACTGTGTGCGCAGCTCCGATACCGTGGCCAGACTCGGCGGCGATGAGTTTGCCTTGTTATTGCAAGATATTGAAAGCTTTTCTGATATTGAGAGTGTGGCGGCAAAAGTGTTGCGCGCACTGGCCAACCCTTTTCATTTAGAAGGTCACGAGGCCTATGTATCAGGGAGCATGGGGATCACCTTATACCCAGACGACGGCAAAGACCGTAAGGTACTATTACGCAATGCCGATAGTGCTATGTACAAGGCTAAAGAGCATGGTCGTGATTGTTATCAGTTTTACACCTCAGCCATGCACCAGCATGCCCAAGCACGCAGTGTATTAGAAGGTGCGCTGCACAAGGCTTTGTCTAATCGCGAGTTATCTTTGGTGTATCAGCCTATATTTGGCCAACGCGGTGAGGGCGGCTTGAAAGGCTGTGAAGTGTTACTACGCTGGCGCAGCGAATTACTTGGCTTTGTGTCACCGGATGAGTTCATTCCTGTGTCTGAGGAGCTGGGGTTAATTATGCCTATTGGCGAGTGGGTATTGTATCACGCGTGTTCACAAGCAAAAGCATGGCAGGACAACTATGGCGAACAGTTTTTTATTGCCGTAAATGTGTCCAGTGTGCAATTTAAACGTCAAGACATGGTTGAGATCGTGAAAAAAGTACTGCGCGATACCAAGCTGGCGCCACACTGCCTAACGCTAGAAATTACCGAGTCGGTGCTGGTGGAAAACTCAGACAAAATTCTTGAGCAGCTGATTGCCCTTAGGGCGCTGGGCATTGAATTGGCCATTGATGACTTTGGCACTGGGTATTCTTCGTTAAGTTATCTGAAGCGCTTTCCACTCTCAAAGCTGAAAATTGACCGTTCTTTTATCAATGACTTACCAGAGGATGAAGAAGACAAAGCACTGGTCAGCGCCATTATTCTAATGGCCCATAAGCTCAACTTAAAAGTGATTGCTGAAGGGGTGGAAGCGGTTGAGCAATGTGTTTTCTTACGTGAACTCGGCTGCGATTTTACCCAAGGGTACTTTCACTCAAAACCAATTAGTGACAGTGAGTTTGAGCATCATATTTTAGACGCTCAGTTTGAGCGGATCAGCTAACGGCTAATCACACTTGTGCGTTTTACATAGCTCGCTGAGGGCGACTTTGGCCTTAGGGTTGTCTTGAGCGGCTGAGCGTTTAAGCCATTTCACTGCTGCGGTAAGGTCTTGTTCACCTCCTTCACCGTCACGTAGCATGGTAGCGTAGTTATATTGCGCCCAAGCATGGCCTGTTTCTGCGATGCTGGCAAACATATCTCGTGCGGTGACAAAATCACCCTGCGAATAAGCGTAAATGGCCTCTTGGTTTTGCTGTTGAATCTTGGGTCCATGGTATTGAATTTCAGGCTCTTTAAAACGTTGTCGCACCACGCCGCCAAGCGCATGGGTGCCCACAGGACGGTGTACTTCTAAGATCACCTCATCGGCTAGCAGGCTGGTTAACTGCTGACGCGCTAATGTTTTCGGTTGCCGCTTGAAGTAGTTATCGGTCATCAACATACTGACGCGAATGTCCATGGTGATTTTGCGCATGCTACTGTAGGTATAAGCGCTCTCTTTGGCCTCGATTTGCTGCTCTTCAACTGCTGTGATTTGCAATACCCGCAATTGCGTTTGATATTGCTTGTCACTGAGTTTACCGACGTCATAGATAATCAAGTCGTCTACTTCAGGGGCTTTTAGCAGGGTTTGGTACTTAGCTTGCGTGGCTTGGTGCTGAAAGTACAAATAGCAAGTGATGAGCAGGGCGACCAGTAGTATGAGGTAAGGCTTAAATCGTGCGACAAAACTAAATACCCAGTCGTAACCATTAATCAGTCGTGATGCTACTTGCATAGTGTCTTCCTAGACGAGAGTTAAGTGAGTTTCGAGGAAATGACTTCAGAGTAGAGTAGCGAGAGAAGAGGGACAAGCACCATTGCCCCTCAGTTTTGTAACAAACTATTTGCCAGACATGGTTCGCTTGGCATCTGCAGCCATTAAAGCAAATACAGCATAGGCTGCGGTATTTTGTTTTAGCTTTTCTGGGTCAACCTTATCTAAGGTGTCGTCGGCTGTATGGTGGTAATCGAAGTAGTCGGTACCATCTTGATGTAAAGCGAAAATTGGCGCTGACGTGGCGTTTTTGAGTGGAATAAGATCCGGCCCGCCATGGGCGCCGTTTTTGCCAATATACTTGACTCCAAGCGGCTCGAGTTGCTTGGCGATGGCTCTGACGACAGGGAGTGAGTGAGCATCCACATTCGATTCAAAAGCATAGACAACATCGGCGCCAAAGTCCGACTCCGCGGCAGCGACAATATTATCCAGCTCACCTTGATGTTGCTTAAAGTAGGCTTTGGCACCCCAAAGGCCCAATTCTTCAGCCGCAAACAGCACCACTCGAATACTGCGCTTGGGACGTTTTACATCGGCAATGTGCTTTGCTGCTGCCATGGTTAATGCCACACCTGCACCGTCATCCAATGCTCCTGTGCCTAAATCCCAAGAATCTAAGTGGCCGCCAATTAACACGTATTGCTGAGGTAATTCGCTGCCGGTGATCTCACCAATCACATTATAGCTGGTGCCTTCACCAAGATCTTCGGTTTGAATGTTCATTTGCACTTTGACGCGGTGACCGCCATTGATCAGGCGCTCCAGCTGGTCGGCGTCGGGGTTGGCGACAGCCGTGGCTGGGATCTTCTTAACCCCTGCTTGGTAATGACTACCACCGGTATGGGCAAAACGGTGAGCACTGGTGCTGACAGAGCGCATCATATAGGCAATGGCGCCTTTCTTGGCCGCTTCTACCGCGCCAACGCCCCGAGCTTTCACTGCAGGGCCGTAGCCGTTACCATCAATATCGCGATTCATACGGTAGTTAATAAAAGCGATTTTGCCATCAAGGCTGCCGTCAGGCGCTGCGATTAATTCGTCCAACGTCTCAAACAGCACAACCTCAGCGCTGAGGCCTTGCTCTGGTGTGCTTACACTGTTACCTAATGCCGTTAGGTGCAGAGGTTGCTCACTGGGGCTAAGGATAGTGGCGGACTCATGATAGCGACGCCAATGGGGAAAAGTGGCTTCTTCTACCCACACTTTATCAAACCCTAAACGCTCGAACTGTGCTTGCGCCCATGCGACCGCTTTTTTGTCGTTTTCAGTACCGGGTAATCGGGGGCCGATTTCGGTGGTTAACTCACTGAGCAGTTGCCAGCTTAGTGAGCTGTCTTGAGCCGCTTGTCGCACTTGGGCAACTTGCTGTAATTGCTTGGCAGTAAACTCTTCGGCCACAGCTTGGCCAAAGCCAGCGGCAAATAATGTCATCGCAATAACGGAGGTAAACTTCATAATGATCCTTGGTCTGAGGTGTAAATCGTCGATATTAAACCATAAATCACCGTTTCTGTCTGAGCTATACGATAATACCCCAGAGGCGAGCAACAGAGGGTTAGCTGTTCTGAGTATTTATGATTAAAATGGAGGCCTAGAAAACAGTTAGGAAATCACAGTGGCAATATCTTCTTTTTCTCAATTGGCGTTGCGCCCAGAGTTACTGCAGCGACTTGCTGATTTAAACTATGTACTGCCGACAGCCGTGCAAGCAATCAGCCTACAGCCAGCACTGGCAGGTGAAGACTTAGTGGTGAAAGGGAAAACGGGCTCGGGAAAAACCTTAGCTTTTACCCTGGCACTGCTGAATAAACTGCGCTGTGATGCTACTCATGTACAGGCACTGGTATTATGCCCAACCAGAGAGTTGGCCGAGCAAGTCAGTGTGGAAATAAAGCAAGTGGCGGCGCTGATTGCTAACGTGCGAGTGTTAACCTTATGTGGGGGGATGCCAATTGGTGCCCAGGTAAGTGCCTTAAAGCAAGGCGCGCACATTGTTGTGGGGACTCCAGGGCGCGTTGAGGAGCATCTGCTCAATGGTGCGCTGATGCTTAGTGAAGTGGATACTCTGGTGTTAGACGAAGCCGATCAAATGTTAGACATGGGCTTTATGGAAACCTTAGATAGCATTTTGGTGTACTTGCCACCAAATCGTCAGAACTTGATGTTTAGCGCCACCTATCCGGAAAAAATTATGCAGGCTGCTAAACGCTTTATGGCGTCTCCGCAATTGCTGGAAGCCAATGAGCAGCCAAGCCACAGTAATATTAAGCAAGTTTTTTATAAGCTCGATAACAACAAGATGCGCTTTAATGCCCTGCGAGTGCTGCTGGCCCAGCATCAACCACAATCGTGTATTGTGTTTTGTAATACCAAAGTGGAAACCAAACGACTATTTTCAGAGCTGCAACAAACTGGCCTCGCCTGTGTTGAATTACATGGTGACTTAGACCAAGGTGAGCGCGAATGGTCACTGTTATCGTTTGCCAATAAAAGTGCCAACATCTTAGTCGCCACCGATGTCGCTGCCCGAGGTCTTGACGTTGAAGCCGTAGACTTAGTCGTTAATTATCATCTGGCGTTAGAGCCGCAAACCCATGTTCATCGCATTGGCCGTACAGGGCGAGGAGAGCATAAAGGGCTGGCTGTGTCTTTATTCGGTGAAAAAGAAATGTTCAAAGTTGAACAGTTACAAAGCCTATTTCAGCACCCGCTAGAGCAAGGTAAGCTACCCAGTCATACGTTGTTAGATAAACCAGCTTACAAGCCAAATATGGTGACCCTAATGATCGCCGGAGGCAAGCAACAAAAGTTGCGTAAGGGTGATATCGTTGGTTGCTTAACTGGGGAAGAGGGGATCAGTGTTAAACAAATTGGCAAGATCAACATCTACGATGTGCAGACTTTTGTGGCGGTAAAACGCGAAGCAGTCAAGCCAGCCTTACGGAAATTAAACCAGAGTCGAATTAAGAACAAGCGCTTTAAAGCAATGCGAGCTTAAGCGCTTCATACTCATCTTGTAACTCTTTGAAGCGTTCTTCATCCCCCGCTTTGTCGGGGTGGTGTGCCAGAGCAAGTCGGCGCCAATATTTGCTCAGCTTAGCCCGATCGTAGTGCTCTGGTAACCCCCACCTTTGTGCAATGGCGCCAATGTCGACATTTTTTGCTGACACCAAAGGCTGTTGTTGGCCAAATCGGCGCCAAAAGTTATCTAAAAGTTCGGCGACTTCAGCGCTACTGGTTTCGTAGTTTTGCCAATCGAGATAATACTCTCGTAGTGGGTCTGACTGGCTGATATTCACTTGGCTCGGCTCTTTGTCTAAATAAACATTAAGTGCGGCAACATGCAAATACTGTTGTTGCTCTGCCAGCTCGCCTTGTAGCGTATACAAGGCGTTCATGATGAGAAAGTTACGCTTAAATAAGTCTTTATTGGGGTCATCGTCGAGTTGTGGCAGTTGTTGTTGGCGCATGAGTTCAGCGGCAATGGTGTGCACTTTTAATTGCTCAGATTGGCAAATTAGGTTGAAAATAGCGTCTACAAGCGGATTGAACATTGTCGCCCTATGTTTGTTGGTGTATCTTCACAATACCACGTAGGTTAAATGATCGGCAATGGAGAACAGGGATGGAGTTGAAAAGCTGGGGCAGGTTATGGTCTCGCACTGTAATTTACGGGTTATTTGTCTCTAGCGCCTACATTCCCACATGGACTTACGCCACAGAGCTCGATCTCAGTCAGCTAGAAACACTAGAAAGCTGGCAGCTACAACAACAAGCGGGCTTGGAGTGGTTGGCCGACAAGCAACTCAGTGCTGAGCAAAGAGCTGAGCTGTTACTCACCCTCAGTCGTCTGCCATATCAACAAAATAATTTTCGCGATGCGCTTAAGTTTCTCACACTGTTAGAGCAGCATACTAGTGCCAATAAGCTTAGTGATAACTATTTCAAGGCATTAAAATTACAAGGGATATGCCACTTTTATTTAGGTCAGTATCAAGACGCCATCGACCTCTATGAGCGTGCCTTAGCGGTTGCACAGCAGCGTCAAAACGCCATTGAAATTGCCAACCTCCGGAGTAATTTGGGCTTGGCCTTTTTCAAAAGCCATACCTTAGACCAAGCTCTGGCGCACTTTCTTGAAGCCGACGCGCTTTACCAACAGTATGGAGATGCGCAAGACCAAGCTGATATTTTACTCAATATTTCTGGTGTGTATATTCGCCAAGCAGCCTATGACAAAGCAGAGGAAATGTTACAAACGGCATTACAGGCGTTTGGTCGCTTAGGGGATGAGTATGGTGAAGCGCTGGCTCAGGCTGATCTGGGGGTGCTGTATACAGAAACCCAACGCCCCGAGCTTGCAAGAGCTTCCTATCAAGCTGCCATCGATTATTACGAACAACAAAATGATATTCGGCATTTATCCTATGAGTATGTCAATTTATCCAAGCTGAGCTACTCGCTTAACGCTTTAGAGGAGGCGGAAAAAGAGGCCAATTTCGCGCTCTATTATGGTGAAAAGGCAAATAACCCAGCCAACTTAATGGAAGCCTATTTTGCCTTGGCCAAAGTGTTATTTGCACAATCGCGCTTAACCCGTGCTCTGGATTACGCTCAGCAATCACTGGCTTTAAGTCAGCAGCTTGGCGAGCAAAGAAAAGAGTCTGCGTCATTACGATTGTTGGCTTTGATTGCAGCCGCAACAGGGAACATCGCGCTCTCTAGAGACTATCACCAGCAATACCTTGCTCTGCAAAGGCGGCTAATGAGAGACAGCGTGCAACAGCGCATAAATGATTACCGAGCTAAGTATGAGGCCAGTGAATTAAGCCGGGAAGTGGAGTCGTTGAAGCAAGCGCAAAAGTTACAGAGTTTAAAGGAACAGCAAAAAAGTCAGCTTCTCATGCTCAGTGCCATTATAGGCCTATTAACGTTATTGAGTGGTTTTGCACTGTATCGTCGTCGGTCTGAGCAACAAGCCAAACTTGAGTTAACGAAAAAAGTCGCTGAGCGCACGGCACAGTTACAGCAAAAAGCGGATGAACTGAAAACCGCAAATAGCGTAAAAAGTCAGTTTTTAGCTAACATGAGTCATGAGATAAGAACGCCTTTGACCACGGTGTTAGGTCATGCTGAAGATCTACTGACAGGGCACACTTTAACTCCCGAGGCCACTCATGCGGTAAAAGTGATGCATGCTCAAGGCTGCCATCTACGAGACTTAGTCAGTGATATTCTCGATCTCAGTAAAATTGAAGCGGAGCGTCTTGAGCTTGAGCCGAGTGAGTTTTTGTTAAGCAGTTTATTAGCGGATCTTGGTGATACCTTTCAACAGAGCTGTGAGAATAAGTCACTGGACTTTATCGTGGTCAATCGACTGGAGGACAATGCCTGTGTACGCTTGGATTATATTCGAGTAAAGCAAATATTAATTAACCTACTCAGCAATGCCTTAAAGTTCACAGAGACCGGCCGCATTGAGCTTCATCTTACGTCTACTCAGCAAGGGCTAGCGTTTACTGTTATTGATACCGGAATTGGCATGAATGAACAGCAAGTAGCGCGTATTTTTGATAGTTTTCAGCAAGCAGATAACAGTATCACTAGACGTTTTGGAGGTTCTGGGCTTGGGCTCAGCTTATCCAACAAACTTGCTCAAATGATGGCGGCAGACATTCATGTTACCAGTGCACCAGGCCAAGGAAGCACCTTTACATTTGCGCTCCCTTGCCATCTATACCGTATGACAGAGAGTAACTTCTCGGATCCCTCTCCTGGTATAAATGAGCCGCTCACTGGCAGTGTGCTAATTGTCGAAGATCATGTTGAAAATCGTCAGCTGTTTGCGCGTATGGTAGCGCGGTATGGTCCGTCGGTGAGTACGGCTGAAAACGGCAAACAAGCGGTGGAATTATGTTTGAGTCAATTCCCCGACTTAGTACTGATGGATATTCAAATGCCTGATATGGACGGCTTAGAGGCGTTGAAAATTCTTCGTACAGCCGGTTATAACCAGCCAATCTATGCCCTCACAGCCAATGTGCTGAGCAATGAAGTGCAGTCATATATAGCCGCTGGCTTTAATGGCCATATTGGTAAACCGTTTAGCAAAAAAGAATTGTTGGCTGTGCTTAAGGACAATTTGCAAGTAGCTGAACAGGGAGAGTTAGGAGATATTCAAGTGGATCTTTCCGATCTCAGAGACAGCTTTGCCAGTACTTTTGAGCAAGAACGTTATTTGGCGATTGATGCATGGCAGAATGAAGATTGGCAAGCGCTGCAGGGACTGTGTCATAAGCTTGCCGGTGCCGCGACTATGTTTGGCTTTACTGCGCTGGCGAAAGTAGCTAAGTCGTTTGAGCTGGCGCTAACGCAGCAAAACGCCGAGCAATATCAAAGTCTGTTTTTGGCCTTATGTGATGAGCTGGGGGCCAACTCGACAACCATTATAAGCGATTAAAACAGCTCAACCTCATTATTGTCTGACTGCGGCTCTGCAGCATCTGGCTCTTCGTCCGTTACTAATCGTGCCAGGTCTTTCCTGGCTTCGGTATTTAACGGCGCTTCTGTCACCTTAAATAAGGACAGCTTCTCTTGAATGCTTTTTGACAACTCAATAAGATCGCGATTGGACACGGCTTGTATTTTCGTGCTCGATAAGGCATCAGAGTTAAGCACCACCATGGATTCGACACTCTCTTGGGCTTCGTCAGAGGCACGCTTTTGTTCGCCGACCTGCTGGTGGATATTTTGCGACATCTGGTTAATTGACAGCATGGCTTTTTCTATTTCATCGACCTCGTTGGTGGATGCTTCGCTTAACTTGACTGTGGCATCCGTTTCTTCTAGAGCTGCCTGCATTAGCTCATACACTGCGTCGGTGCCGGATTGAATTTTGGCAATAACCTGGCTTACTTCTTTAGTCGATTGGCTGGTTCTAGCTGCTAGGCTTCTTACTTCGTCGGCTACGACGGCAAAACCGCGGCCAAGTTCACCCGCTCGTGCCGCTTCTATCGCTGCATTGAGGGCTAACAAGTTGGTTTGTTCGGCAATGGCATTAATTACTTCGATAACCGAGCTTATTTCATTACTATCTGCTTTTAAAGCTTCTATTTGCTCATTGGTCTTTTTGATGTTGTCTGCAAGTGACAGCAAACTCGTCTGACTTTTATTGGTGTCTTGGCGAGTCTGCTGAACGGCATTGGTGGCATCTTCTACCGAGTGATGAATTTGCTCAAGGCTTTCATCCAGTTGTGAGGATACTTCCAACACGGCGGCGATAGATTGCGCTAAATGTTGGCCATGAGAATGTTGCAATGTTGCCTTTTGTGTCATCGACGCATAGGTGTCTTTGAGGCTGTCTGCCATGGGATAAAGGCGTGAGGATGAGTTATATACTTCGCCTATAATATGCTCCATCACCGCAAAACAGTCATTCATCACTAGACAGGAGTGAGGAAGGTTACGATCTTGCTCATCAAAACGATACGTTAAATCGACTCCTTCTTCATTCACTAGACGGTTGGCAAGCTGCTGGAATTGTTGTTCGGTACTGGCTTTGCGACTTATAAAAAAATAATGACCAGCGCTGGAAACACAGATTACCGCAATTATAGTGAGCAGTTGCCAACTCGTTTCAGACATCAGTGTTAGCGCTATAACAGCGGCAATACAATTTAACAGCGCGGTAATAATAATGAGGCGATTCTGCTTCATGTTGATCCCCACCAACGGTATTCTAATTTCAAGTTTGCGTTCCTTTTAGTTGCTCATTTAATGGCGGCAGGATGATGCTATGTTGAGTTTGCAACATTTTGATCCTGCGAATAAAACAGCCAAAAATACAACCACTAGATAGGTATAGTTCAAAAACGGCTGGAGGGCGAGGTTTATTGCTAATTGCTATAAAAAAGAAAAAAGCCAGCAGTTGCTGGCTTTTCATTGTAAAGAAGTGCTACTTACGGCGCATGGAGTCAAAAAACTCGTTATTGGTTTTGCTCATTGAGAGCTTATCAATTAAGAATTCCATGGCATCGATTTCACTCATTTCATGGACAATCTTACGCAGAATCCACATTTTTTGTAATTCGTCAGTCTTAGTGAGAAGCTCCTCACGACGAGTACCTGAACGGTTAAAGTCAATAGCTGGGAAGACACGTTTTTCTGCAATCTTACGGTTTAGGTGCAGCTCCATGTTACCTGTGCCTTTAAACTCTTCGTAGATGACTTCATCCATCTTAGAGCCAGTATCGATGAGAGCCGTAGCGATAATGGTTAAGCTGCCGCCTTCTTCAACATTACGCGCAGCACCGAAGAAGCGCTTTGGTTTGTGCAATGCGTTGGCATCAACACCACCGGTTAACACCTTACCAGATGATGGAATAACCGTGTTGTAAGCACGCGCTAGACGAGTGATGGAGTCGAGTAAGATCACCACGTCTTTTTTGTGCTCGACTAAACGTTTGGCTTTTTCAATTACCATTTCCGCAACTTGAACGTGACGGTTGGCCGGCTCATCGAAGGTAGATGCGATCACTTCACCTTGTACCAAGCGCTGCATCTCGGTCACTTCTTCAGGACGTTCATCGATAAGCAATACCATTAGAGTGGCGTCTGGGTTGTTATAGGTAATCGACTGGGCAATGTTTTGTAGTAACATGGTCTTACCCGCCTTCGGTGGCGCAACAATCAGTGCCCGTTGACCTTTACCTATTGGCGATGCGAGATCTAATACTCGCGCGGTGATGTCTTCTGTACTGCCGTTACCGCGCTCCATGACCATGCGTTCATTAGCGTGGATTGGCGTTAAGTTTTCAAATAAGATCTTAGTACGAGAGTTTTCCGGCTTGTCGAAGTTAACTTCATTGACTTTTAATAGCGCGAAATATCGTTCACCATCTTTAGGTGGTCTTATCAAACCACCGATAGTGTCACCGGTACGCAAACTAAAGCGTCTAATTTGGCTCGGAGATACATAAATATCGTCTGGACCTGCGAGATAAGATGCTTCTGACGAACGCAAAAAGCCGAAGCCATCTTGAAGAATTTCTAAAACGCCGCCGCCATAAATGTTTTCGCCGCTTTTGGCGTGCGCTTTCAAAATAGCAAAGATTATATCTTGTTTTCTTAAACGAGCTACGTTTTCAAGTCCCATGGACTCAGCAAGTTTTACAAGTTCATTGATTGACTTGTCTTTTAATTCGCGTAAATGCATATTGGTGGGTTCTTTATTACAGTTGTCATTCCCGTTGGTTTCACGAGAGAGGTTGATTTGATAATGCTTATAAAGGTTTGTGGCTTTATAAATTAGCAGCTAGGCGACGGGTCGTCCAGTGTTTATACAAATTTAATTGTATAAAATCTTGACGGGATTTGGCAAGTCGTCGTGGATAGATTTGCACGACGACTATAATGGTATGAATTATAGGTTATTTTCTAGGAACTCAACCAGTTGAGTTTTAGAAAGCGCACCTACTTTCGTCGCAGCAACTTGGCCGTCTTTGAACAGCAGCAAAGTTGGAATGCCACGGATACCATATTTTGGTGGAGTGCCAGCGTTTTGATCGATATTAAGTTTACCAATCGCAACACGGTTACCGTGAGACTCCACTACCTCATCAAGGATAGGCGCAATCATCTTACATGGACCACACCACTCAGCCCAAAAGTCGACCAATACAGGTTTATCAGATTTGATCACATCTGCTTCGAAGCTGTCATCAGTTAGTTGAATAATTTTGTCGCTCATTACGCTCTCCGTTAGAATTAGGCGAAATATTTAGTGCGTATTTAAACACTCTTGTTTCTTATTGCAAGTTTAAACGTTATGCTTTATTGCTATGACTAAGACACATTTGACCAATAAAAAGTTTTCTGACTTTGCTTTAGCACCGGAAGTGGTCGCCGGTTTAGACGAGAATGGCTTTGAATTTTGTACGCCAATCCAAGCAAAGTGCATACCTTATATCTGTGAAGGCCGCGATATAGCTGGCCAAGCGCAAACTGGTACGGGCAAAACCCTCGCGTTTTTGACCGCGACCAGTCATCGCCTAATGCAGACTAAAAAGGAACAAAGTACGCAACCTCGTGCAATCATCATGGCACCGACTCGAGAGTTGGCAATTCAAATTCATAAGGACGCGCAAATTATTGCGCCACATTGTGGTCTTAAGCTCGCCTTAGTATATGGTGGCGAAGATTACGAAAAACAACGGGCGCAATTAGAAAAAGGTGCAGACATTCTAATTGGTACCACCGGGCGACTTATCGACTTCTACAAACAAGGTGCGTATAACCTTAACGATATTGAAGTAGTGGTATTAGATGAAGCAGACCGCATGTTCGATCTTGGCTTTATCAAAGATATTCGCTATTTATTTAATCGCATGCCGGGCCGTGAAGAACGCTTGAATCTACTGTTTTCTGCAACGCTGTCTTACCGCGTACAGGAATTAGCATTTGAGCACATGACCAACCCGATACACGTGCAAATTGAGCCAGATGTAAAAACGGCTAAGCGGATCCAAGAAGAATTATTTCATCCTTCAGTAGCGGACAAAATTCCTTTATTACTAACGCTAATTGAGGAAGAGTGGCCTGATAAAGCAATCGTGTTTGCCAACACCAAACATAGCTGTGAGAAAGTCTATGAATGGCTTAAGGCCGATGGCCACCGTGTGGGACTACTAACCGGTGATGTTAACCAGAAAAAACGGCAGTCAATTTTGGCGCAGTTTACGCGTGGCGACATAGACTTATTAGTTGCAACAGACGTCGCAGCTCGAGGGTTACATATTCCAGAAGTAAGTCACGTATTTAACTTTGATTTACCGGACGACAGAGAAGATTATGTCCACCGAATTGGTCGTACCGGCCGTGCTGGTGCTTCAGGCCATGCCATTAGTTTCGCGTGTGAGCAATATGCTTATAACCTTCATGAAATAGAAGAGTATATCGAACACAGCATTCCGGCATCTCACTATGATAAGTCGGCACTCTTGACTGACTTAAAAACGCCGCAATTTAACAAACGTCGCAGCTCTGGTCATGGTAATAGTAGACACCGGAGTGGACGTAAAAATAGCGGTGGCTATAGAAAGCCACAGTCAAAATAGACTGGAACTAAAGTTGTAACGCCCTAGGCGATTTGTTGAGGTTTAAATAGTGGTTAAAACTGCTGTAAAGGAAGATATCTTTGCTGTTATAGACTTAGGGTCAAACAGCTTCCATATGCTTATTGCTAAGCACATGGCTGGAGGTATCCACACCATTGGTCGAGTGAAAAGAAAGGTACGCTTGGCTGCCGGACTCAATGACCAAAATGAGTTGTCTACACAAGCCATGCAACGGGGATGGGAATGCTTAGCATTATTCGCCGAGCGGCTACAAGACATTCCACACGCTAATGTCAGCATCGTTGCTACGGCAACTCTACGCCTAGCGAGTAATGCCAAAGTATTTATTAGCGAAGCGGAAAAAATCCTTAATCACAAAATCAATGTGATCAGTGGCGAGCTGGAAGCTAAGACAATTTATAAAGGGGTGGCCCATACCTCGGCTTGTCAGGGCAAACAGCTGGTAATTGATATTGGTGGTGCGAGTACCGAGGTCGTTATCGGTAAAGGATTTGATGCTTTACTGTATAAGAGCCTCAACATGGGGTGTGTTACTTACTTAGATCGCTACTTTCAAGATGGTAAGTTGAGCGACGCTAATTTTAACGCCGCCATTGCTGCAGCTAAAACTGTAGTACAACCTATCCAAGACGATTATCAACAATTGGGCTGGGAAATTGCAATTGGTGCCTCTGGTACGGTGCAAGCAATCCAAGAAATATTTGCCGCAATGGGGGAAAGTGAACAACTGACCCTAGCGAAACTCAATGAAATAAAAACCCAAGCGATAGCATGTGAAAGTATCACAGCGCTATCCTTACCGGGTCTTATAGAAGAGCGTCGGTTAGTTTTTGTTTCTGGTTTAGCCATTCTCATTGCGCTGTTTGAGTCGTTACATATTACCGCTATGGGGTTGGCTGGAGGCGCGCTACGTGAAGGCGTGCTTTATAGTATGATCCCAGACTTTCAAGCGGTAGATATCTGTCAGCGAACCTTAGATGGGTTTATCCAACGTTACCATGTTGATCAAGAGCAAGCGTTACGCGTGTATGAGGTGGTATCAGCTATGCTCTCACAAGTGGCAACAAATTGGTCACTAGACACCTCTAGCTGCAGCCATTTGGTTAAAGCCATTGCCTATTTGCATGAGATAGGCTTGCTGATTGATTATAAGCAATACCATCGCCATAGTGGCTATATCTTAGCTAATACCGCAATGCCTGGTTACAGCCGAGCCGAAAAAGACACTGTTGTTGCGATAGTGAAAAACCATCGTGCAGATCTACTTTCTAAAGATTTCGAAAAGCTAGGCAGCGAAGTTGAAACAGCAAAGTTATTGTGTGTACTGGTGCGGTTAGGCGTATTGTTATCCATGCGTAGAAAAGACGATGTATTACCAAAGGTAGAACTCATCACTAGCGCTAACACACAGCGTAGCTTAACAATACAAATGCCAACCGCTTGGTTAGCAGCACACCCATTGATGCTAGCTGAGCTTACGCAAG